>NZ_VRVA01000029.1:0-53548 GCF_008039945.1 Methylobacterium sp. WL64 | reverse complement strand
ACCGGCTTGATTGGGGCGGGGCATCATGGGGGCGGGTCCTCGGCAGCACCCGCGCCGCCAGCCCGGGAGACGCGCCGCGTGACCGAACCCAGACCCTACCGGCCGTCCCGGCGCCACGCCGATCTCGGATCCGCCTTCTACGATCCCGTGGCGGCCGCGCGCGTCCCGGCCACGATCCTGCGCTACCGCAACCAGGCCTGGGCCGCACGCGTCGGCCTCTCCGGCTTGTCGGATGAGGACTGGATCGCCCATTTCGGCCGGTTCGCGCCGCTGCCCGGTAGCTTCGAGACGCCCCTGGCGCTGCGCTATCACGGCCACCAGTTCCGCTCGTACAATCCGGAACTGGGCGACGGCCGCGGCTTCCTGTTCGCGCAGCTGCACGACCTGGAGGACGGGCGGCTGCTCGATCTCGGCACCAAGGGCAGCGGCACGACGCCGTGGTCCCGCGGGGCCGACGGGCGGCTCACCCTCAAGGGCGGCGTGCGCGAGGTGCTGGCCACGGCGCTGCTGGAGGCGCAGGGCGTCTACACGTCGAAGAGCTTCAGCCTGATCGAGACCGGCGAGGATCTGGTGCGCGGCGACGAGCCTTCCCCGGCCCGGTCCAGCGTGCTGGTGCGGCTCTCGCACGGGCATATCCGCGTCGGCAGCTTCCAGCGCTTCCTGGCGCTGGGCGAGCCGGACAACATCGCCCGGTTGCTCGACCACACCATCGAGACCCACCGGCCGGACCTCTGGCGCGAAACCCTGGAGGACCGGGGCGTCGCCTTCCTGGAGGATGTGGTCGCCCGGGTCGCCCGGCTCGGCGCGCAATGGGCGGCCGCGGGCTTCGTCCACGGAGTGCTCAACTCCGACAACATCAACGTCACCGGCGAGAGCTTCGATTACGGCCCCTGGCGCTTCCTGCCGCATTACGACCCGGACTTCACCGCCGCGTATTTCGACGAGACCGGGCTCTACAGCTTCGGCCGCCAGCCCGAGGCGCTGTTCTGGAACCTGGCCCGGCTGGCCGATTGCCTGCTGACGCTCAGCCCGCAGGCGCGCCTGGAAGCGGCCCTGTCCGGCTTCGGCCCCGCCCTGCAGGACGGGTTTGCGCAGGCGCTGTTCGGCCGGCTCGGGTTGGCTGAGGCGCCCCGGCCCGAGACCGACCGGCTGGTCTCGGCGGTCTGGCGGTTCCTGGCCGAGACCCGCGCGCCGTTCGAGCGCTTCTTCTTCGACTGGTACGGCGGCCCGGCGAGCGCCGGCCAGGCGGAGGCCGGCCCGAGCGCCGGTCATTACCGGTCGGAGGCCTTCGCGCCGGTGCGGGCGGCGCTCGACGCGCTCACCCCGGCTCCGGGCGCGCGGCTCGACCATCCCTATTTCGCGGGGGAGCCCTGCACGATGCTGATCGAGGAGGTCGAGGCGCTCTGGGCCCCGATCGCTGCGGCCGACGACTGGTCGCTGTTTGCGGCCAAGCTCGCCGCGGTGGCGCAGATGGCCGAGGCCTGCGGCACCGCGCCCTCGGCCGCCTGAGCCTCCTCTTCGGCCAGCCGCCGCTGCTCCTCGGCGTAGCCGCCCGCGATCGCCATGTCGACGAGGCGCCGGGTCAGCCGGAAGGCCAGCCAGAACAGGACGAGGCAGACGGCAGTCGCGGCGGCAGCCTTGAGCGGGTCCACGGGACTCCTCGAACAATCTCCCCTATGTCGGGGCGGGCCCCTCTTAGAGCCGCCCCGGATCGCGTGGCAATCGGACTTGGCTCCGAGGCCGTCTCCCGGGACGGGTTTCACCCTGCGCCGAACCGGGCCCGCTCCGGCGGCGGGCGCTCACGATCAGGCAGGTGCCGTTGCGCGAGACGTTCCATATCGAAGTCCTCGGTCCGGAATCCGGCGAGGTCCAGACGCGGATCTCGGTGCGCGTCGGCAGCCTGGAGACCGCCCAGGAGCGGGCCCTGCGCCTGTTCGCCCGCGCCCGGGTGCCGCAGCGGTCCGGTGAGCCGGCCGAGGCCGTGCGGGTCATCGACGGCGCCGGCCGCGAGGTGTTCTTCCGCAGCCGCTTCGACGCGGCGGATTGAGGGGCCGATGCGCGCCGCCCTGATCCTGCCCGGGCTCGTCCTGCTGAGCTGCGGCCTATTCCTGCGCAGCTACACCCTGGCGCCCGCCCCCGACCGGCGCGGCGGCACGACGCTCCAGCTGACCTGGCCCAACCGCCCGGCGTTCGGAAGCCCGCGGGCCGACTGCCTCGGAACGCCCGCGGACGAGCCGGTCGTCCCCTGCCTGATCGCCTCGGTCGCGCGCGCGCGGAGCGAGGGCATCCCGGTGATCCAGTTGCCGTTCTGCGCGACCTGCTACGGTCTGTCCGAGCGGATCGCACGCATCGGCCGCGACGACGCGGCGGTGCAGGCCCGGCTCACGCAGATCGCCCGCTTCGGCTGGTGAGGCGCGCCCGCGCCACGCGCTCGCGGGCGCGCTCCAGAGTGCGGGCCAGGGGGAACAGCGGGTCGCGGCCGGCCTCAACCAGCAGGTGGGCGATCGGGCGCCGTTCCGTCCAGAATGTCGAGCCGAGGGCGAAATCCGGCGGGGCGCAAGAATCGATCCGATCGATCCGGTCGATGCCCTCGCGGGCCAGCACCGTCTCGGTCAGGCGGTGGACGAGTTGCACCCCGGGGGCGGCCTCCGGGTCCGCCTCGTCGTGGGCGATCTTGAGGACCCAGGCCTCGGCGCCGGTGATCGGCAGGATCGCGGAGGCCAGGACGCGGCCGTCCCGGCGCAGCCGCACCACGCGTAGCCGCCCCTCGGATCCGAGATCGGCCAGCACGGCGCGCAGGAACGCCACCTCGTCGGGCCGCTCCCCCAGGCCGGTGCCGGCCCGGCCCTTCCAGCCCGCCGCCTCAAGGGCGACGTGGTCGTCCAGGGCGCGGTCGAGCGCCGCGGGGGCGTCCAGGATCTCGAGCGCGACCGGCCCCGCGGCCTCCAGGCGCTGCCGGGCGAGGCGCAGCTTGCGCCGCCGCTTGCCGGATAGGTGGTCGAGATACGTCGCCCGTGCCTGCATCGACCGGCCGGTCACGTCGAGCAACCCGCGTTCGTGCGGCCAGTAGGCGGCCCGTCGCACCCCGCACGCGGACAGCAGGTCGGCCAGGGGGCCGGTTGCGGGCGCGTTCGGCAGCAGCAGCCGCGGCGGCAGGCCGAGCGCCCGCGGCGCGGCGAGCAGTCCCGCGAGCGCGGCCCCCGGGTCGGCGGCGTCGAGCAGCGGCGCGCCGAACGGGCCGTATCCGTGGGTCCAGCCCATCAGCACGGGCAGCGGCAGGCCCCAACGGCGCCACAGCCGGCGGAACGGCCAGGCGGCCAGGATCCGCGCCCCCGGCGCCTCGGGGGGACGGTCGGCCACGATCAGGAGCCGCACGCCGTCGCCGAAGGGGGCTCGGGCCTCCAGCGCGTAGCCGGCCTCGTAGAACGGGTTGCGGACCGCGGCGCGCGCACCGAGCGCCCGCCAGGCCGGGATCCAGGCGGCGGCCGGATCGAGGAGACGGACCGCCGCCACGAGGCCGCCGGCAAGGGTCGCAGTGTCCGGCATGGCGCGCCCCTCAGGCCGCGAGCCGGTGGCGGATCGCCCCGGCGAACCCGAGCACGTCGTAGCGCCACGCGGTCGCCCCGGCCACGGTGAGGAGCAGGACCAGCCGCAGGGCCTGGCCGGGCGGCATCAGGCCACCCGGGATCAGGCCGATCCCGGCCATCACCGCGCCGCAGACCAGGGCCGCGCCGGCGATCCCCGTCATGTCGGCGAGCGGCAGCGGCATCGTGGTGCCGGCTCGATAGGCGCCGAGCACCAGCACCAGGCAGGCCGCAGCCTGCCCGCCCGCGAAGGCCAAAGCCGCCCCGGCGGCGCCGAGCGTCGGGATCAGCAGCAGGGAGAGTGCCGCCACCGCCGCCAGGGTGGCGAAGGCCGCCCCCGCCTCGAGCCGGCTGGTGCGGGTGAAGTAGATCACCTGCCCGAAATAATAGGCGCGGAACATCATCAGGATGCTGGCCAGGATCAGCACCGGGGCGAGCGCGCGGGCCTCCGCCCGGTAGGCCGGCCCGAGCAGCACCGCGACGACGAGGTCGTCGAAGCAGAGGAAGAACACCGCCCCGAAGGCGGCGATCAGGGTCATCGCCCGGGCGGCGTCGCTCAGCACCCCGGAGGCCGCCGCGATGCCACCGACCCGCGCCTCGCGCTTGGCGATGGAGATCAGCGACAGGGCGATCGCCTCGCCGAACACGATGAAGCTCTGCTTCAGGAAGTCGGCCAGCGCCCCGTAGGCGCCCAGCCCCGCGGGCCCCACGGTCTTGGCGATGATCAGCCGGTCGAGGCTCTGGGCCAGGGCCGCCGTCCCGAAGGACAGCACCAGCGGCCAGCCATAGGCGAACAGCCGCAGAGCCTCGGCGCGGCTGCCGCGGCCGGGCATCATCGGGGCGATGGTGATCGCGGCCGGCAGCGCCGCCAGGGCGTTGGCGGCGGCCACGGCAAAAGCGAGGTGCAGCGGATCGGTCGACAGGTGCAGCGCCAGGCTGCCCAGTGCGAGCATCAGCACGGCCCGGCTCATCACCGAGGCCGCCACCGCACCGGCCTTCAGGCGCGTGCGGGCGATCTCGGTGGAGCCCTCGAACAGGGTGGTGCCGAAGGCGAGCGCCAGGATCGCGGCCGCCATATCGGCCGGGACCAGCCCGAGCCCGGCCGCGAGCGCGCTGCCGAGCCCGGCGAGCAGCAGCGTGCCGCCCAGGATCCGCACCACGGTGCCGACCTGCGCCGGCTCACGGGCCTCGTCGTAGAGGGCGAAGAACGCGAATTTCGGCCACTGGCAGGTCGCCCCGTAGAGCACCAGCGCCCAGGACAGGACGTACAGGTAGATCCCGTAGCTCTCCACCGGCGCGAGGCGCGTGAACACGGCCACGGAGGCCATGTTCAGGGCGGCGGCGAAGCCGCGCGAGCCGACATAGATCAGGCTGTGCCGGGCAATCATGTCCTACGCATCATGCGCCATCCGGGTCGCCGCTTCGGCGATATCCCTTATGCGGGCGCAAGCGTTAGGGCATCGTTCCGGCGGGTGCCGTGTGGTCGGCCCGCTCAGCGGCGGATCAGCGACCGCCCGGTCATCTCGGCGGGCTGTTCGAGGCCCATCAGGTCGAGGAGGGTCGGCGCGACGTCGGCCAGGCGGCCGTCGGCGAGCGTCACGCCATCGACGCCGACCAGCATCGCCGGCACCGGGTTGAGGGTGTGGGCGGTGTGCGGCTCGCCGGTCTCCGGATCGCGCATCATCTCGCAATTGCCGTGGTCGGCGGTGACGAGCAGCGCGCCCCCGCTGGACCTGATCGCGTCGACCACCCGGCCGAGGCAGGCATCCACCGTCTCCACCGCCTTCACGGCGGCGGCGAGGCTGCCGGTATGGCCGACCATGTCGGGATTGGCGAAGTTCAGCAGGATCATGTCGTAGCGGCCGGAGCCGATCGCCTCCACGGCGCGGTCGGTCAATTCCGCGGCCGACATCTCCGGCTGCAGGTCGTAGGTCGCCACCTTCGGGGACGGCACCAGGATCGCGTCCTGGCCCTCGAACGGCGCCTCGCGGCCGCCGTTCATGAAATAGGTGACGTGCGGATACTTTTCGGTCTCGGCCATGCGCAGCTGGGTGCGCCCGGCCCGGGCTACGGTCTCGCCGAGGCCGTTCGGCAGGTCGAGGGGGCCGAACAGCGTGTCGGCGAAGGCGTCGATCTCGACGCTGTACTGGACGATGCCGAGGGCTGCGGCGAACCGGACCGTCCGGGTCCGCACGAAGCCCGCGAAGGCCGGATCGAGCAGGGCCTCGAGGATCTGCCGGGTCCGGTCGGCGCGGAAATTGAAGCTCAGCACGCCGTCGCCGTCCTGCATGCCGGCATAGTCGCCGATGATGGCCGGCCGCAGGAACTCGTCCGACAGGTCGAGCACATAGGAGGCGGCGATCGCCTCCAGGGCGCTCGCGAACCGGGCGCCGCGCGCCGCGGTCATCGCGTCGTAGGCGATCGAGACCCGCTCCCAGCGCCGGTCGCGGTCCATCGCGTAGTAGCGGCCGCACAAGGTGGCGATGCGGGCGCCGTCGGGGAGTGCGGCCTCGACGGCCTCCAGGCAGCCGGCCGCGGAGCGCGGCGGCATATCGCGCCCGTCCGTGAAGGCGTGGAGGCGGACCGGCACGCCGGCCTCGACCAGCACCCGCGCCAGCGCCACCGCGTGGTCCTGGTGCGCGTGGACGCCCCCGGGCGACAGCAGGCCGACGAGGTGGCAGGTCCCGCCGCTCGCTCGCAGCGCGTCGATGAACCGGGTCAGGGCCGGGTTGCTGGCGAGCGAGCCGTCCGCGACGGCGGTATCGATGCGTGGCAGGTCCTGCATGACCACCCGGCCCGCGCCGATGTTCAGGTGCCCGACCTCGGAATTGCCCATCTGCCCCTCGGGCAGGCCGACATCGGCCCCGAAGGTCTGCAGCCGCGCCCGGGGACCCTCGCGCATCAAGCCGTCGAAGACGGGCGTGCGGGCCTGGTGGACGGCATTGTCGGCGACCGCGTCCCGGAGTCCCCAGCCGTCGAGGATCACGAGCATCACGGGGCGCGGGGTCCTGTCGGGCACGGTCACAACACTCCAAGGCCTGCACGGCACGGCGCGGGTACTCCGGACCCTCGAGGTCCGGAGAGATGCGCGTGTCGATAATCGGCTTGGCCGCGCGAGACTACAGCCCAGGGTAGGAATTGGCGACGGAAGGGGAACGGCGACCGGTATCTGACACGGGATTCGCGGGGCCCGTTCGCAGAATCCCGGTCAGTTGACGCTCGCCGGATCCGATCCGGGTGCGACGCCGAGCAGGGGCGGCTTCCGGCGCAAGGCGGTCCGCAACAGGGTCCGGCGATAACCACGATGCGACAGGAAGCCGGCGGCCCAGGCCAGGTGCATCGCGATCGCCGCCGGGCCGCTCATGACCAGGCCCGGCTCCCGCGCCTTCAGGGCCAGCGCGAGGCCGCTGAGGCCGCAGCCCCCCGCATAGACCGCCAGCAGGATCAGCAGCATCGGGGCAACCGTGACGAGGGCCAGGGCGGCAACGCCGTAGAGCAGGACCAGGGGCGGCAGCATCTGGCGCATCCGCGGCAGGCTGGCGTGCTTCTCCAGGGTTCGGGCGCAGCCACGGCCGTACAGGAAATATTGCCGGGTCAGGCTGAACAGGGTCGCGCGGGGGTAGTAGGTCACGACGAGGTCGGCCGCGAGATAGATCTTGCCGCCGGCCGCGCAGAGCCGGCGGTCGAGTTCGGCGTCCTCGTTGTGCGAGAAACTCTCGTCGTATCCGCCGACCCGCAGGAACTCGCGCCGGTCGAAGATGGCGTGGTGGCCGTGGGCGACGTAGCCCGAGATCCCGCCCAGGCGGTGCGCCGAGCCGCCGTTGCCGAGCCGGCTGTTCTGGGCGGCCGCGATGGCACGCTGCAGCGGCGTCACCCCGATGGTCCGCAGGGGCACGACCACCGAGACGGCGTCCCACTGGCGAATCGTCCGCATCAGGTCCTGCACCCAGTTCTCGGGATAGGCCGCGTGGCAATCGGCGCGCACGAGATAGGTCGAGCCCGGATGTGCGAGGCGGGCCGCTAGGTTGAGCGCCGAGGCCTGGATGCGGCGGGCATTGTGGATCAGCTGGATTCGCGGATCCTTGTCGCTGAGCGCCTGGACGATGGCGCAGGTCGCGTCGCTGCTGCCGCCGTCCATCACCAGCAATTCACACGCGAGCGACCCTGGGGCCGGCATCACCGAGCGGATCGCCTCGGCGATGTGCTGGGCCTCGTTCAGGGCCGGCATGGCGATCGTCACCAACGGGATGCCCGCGCCGTCCGGGCCGTCGACCGAAGCGTCCTTCATGGCGGTTCTCCTGAGACCCGAGCCCGATCTTGCGCCGGCCCCGCGGTGGCCCCGTTCCGGAGGAAGCCCAGCGCCTCGGTGAGGACGGCTCGTTCGCCCGGCACGCGTGTCCGGGCCGGCCGAGCCGGCATCGACAGAGACGACGTCCCGCGCCCGGGGTCTCTTCTGTCCTCATAAGCAATCAATACGGTGGTCAACGACAACCACCTCTTCAGTCGGGAGGCTCGGTACGACGAAAGATGTAATTCGTGCCGGATGACCGCGGTGATAGCCCGGCTCAGTGGGATCGCCGATCCGGCAGCTGATGCCGCGAACGGATCCAGCAAGCACCGATCGTCGTGCGGGATCGCTTCGAATGATGGACTCTTTGGACGCGCTTGCGCTCGATGCGCCGAAACATGGCCTTGGCGGGCCCAGATCGGAACCGACCGCGATGCCGGTCACCGAAATCCTTCCCGACAATCAACTCGTCGCCTTCGATGCCGCGGGGGTCTGGCAGTATCGCGGGTTGCTGTGGGTCCTGATCCTGCGCGACCTGAAGGTGCTCTATCGCCAGACCGCCCTGGGCGCCTGCTGGGCGATCGCGCAGCCGCTTTTCACGGTGGCGATCTTCACCGTCATCTTCGGCCATTTCGCCAAGATCCCCACCGACGGGGCGCCCTATGCGCTGTTCGCCGGCAGCGCGATCATCCTGTGGACCTACTTCGCCGAGTCGGTACGCCGGAGCGCCACCGGCCTCGTCACCGAGGCGGAGCTCATCCGCAAGATCTACTTCCCGCGCCTGGTGATACCGCTCGCCACCGTGGTGTCGCCGATGGTGGACTTCGCCATCGCCCTCGCGGTGATGCTGGTGCTGATGCTCTGCTACGGGGTGATGCCGAGCTGGCACATCGTCCTCGCGGTGCCGACGCTCGCGGTCACCGCGATGCTGGCGCTCGGGGTGAGCCTGTGGCTCGGGCCGGTCAACGTCCGCTTCCGGGACGTCAAGCACACGCTGCCGTTCCTCATCCAGATCTGGATGTACGCCTCGCCGATCGTCTACGCGGCGAGCATCGTCCCCGACTCGGTGCGCTGGCTCTACGCGCTCAACCCGATGGTCGGGCTGATCGAGGCGTTCCGGTTCGCGATCCTCGGCGGTACCACGCCCGACCTGTTCGCCCTCGCGGTCTCGGTCACGGTGTCGTCGCTGCTGCTGTTCACCGGACTGATCTTCTTCCAGCGCATGGAGCGCTCTTTCGCGGATATAATCTGATGTCGATGGCGATCAGCGTACAGGATATCGGCAAGCAATACTGGCGTGCCCCGCGGGCCACGCACGACAACTCCCTGCGCGAGGCGCTCATCGACGGCGCGCGGGGCCTGCTGACGCGCCGGTCCGAGGCACGCCCGACCAAGGAGGGGTTCTGGGCGCTGAAGGATGTCAGCTTCGGCATCAAGCACGGCGAGAACGTCGGCATCATCGGGATGAACGGGGCGGGCAAGAGCACCCTGCTCAAGCTGATCTCGCGGATCGCCGCCCCGACCACCGGCAGCATCCGGCTGGTCGGCCGGGTCGGCGCCCTGCTCGAAGTCGGCACGGGCTTCCACCGGGAGCTCACCGGCCGCGAGAACATCTTCCTCTACGGCTCGATCCTGGGCATGCACCGCCATGAGATCGCCGAGAAGTTCGACGCGATCGTCGAGTTCTCGGAGATCGGCGACTTCATCGACATGCCGGTGAAGCGCTATTCCAGCGGCATGTATGTCCGGCTGGCCTTCTCGGTCGCCGCCCATCTCGAGCCCGACATCCTGCTCCTCGACGAGGTCCTGGCGGTCGGCGACTACACCTTCCAGAAGAAGTGCATCGACTTCGCCCGCCGCCTCCAGAGCAAGGGCTCGACGATCCTGCTCGTCTCGCACAACATGTTCAGCGTGAAGACCATGTGCGAGCGGGTGATCTACATCAAGAACGGCCGCGTCGCCTTCGACGGCCCCACCGACGAGGGGCTGCACCACTACGAGCGCGACAGCTACCTGGCCGACGCACCCTGGTTCCGGCCCGAGGGCGGCCACCACCCGGTGGAGATCCAGGACGTCACGGTCGCCGACGAATCGGGCGCTCCGAAGACGCTGTTCCGGCACGGCGAGCGGATGCGGATCACGGCGCGCTACACCGCCTCGGAGCCGATCACCGACCCGCATGTGCTGTTCTCGATCACGCGATCGGACGAGCTGCTCTGCTGCAACTTCAGCACGATGACGGATCGCGCCAAGCTGCAGACCCTGTCGGGCGACGGCACGATCGAGCTGCTGACGCCGCCGCTGACCCTCACCGCGGACACCTACAAGGTCTCCGTGGTGGTCCGGCAGCGGGGCTTCGAGCGCCTGCTCGCCGCGCGGATCGGCGCCCGCTTCCACGTGGAGCACCCGGTCTTCGCCCCCGACGTGTTCGGTGTCTTCCACACTCCCGGCACCTGGACGGCGGATCCCGCACCGCATCGCTGAAGCCCGGAGGGCACGATGGCCATTGTTGCGTCAGAGCTCCGCCATGACGGACGCCGAGACATCGACGACGAGACCGCCCGGCGCGCCGGGCGGATCCAGGCGAATTTCTCGGCCTTCGATGCCCGGGTGCGGGAGGCCGAGCGCCGGGCGGCTGCGGGCGACCTCGAAGGCGCCGCCGTCGAAGCCGCCATTGCGGCGACGATGGCGGCCCATCGCCATTGCGGCGTCTTCGCGAGCCCGCGCCTGGAGCGTCTGACCGCCGAGATCGGCCGGCGGCTCGAGCCGGAGGCCGGCCCTCGCACGGCCCCGGAGCCGGCCCCGTTCCGGCGCGTCCTCCACGTCTGCACGCAGCTCGCCCCGGTGGGCGGCCTCACCAAGATGCTGGCGTTGTGGATCGGCGCCGACGCCCACCGGACCAACGGCCTCGCCCTGACCCAGCATCGCGGCCCGGTCGATGGGCGGATCGCCGAGGCGGTCCGCGCCAGCGGCGGCGCGATCCACCACCTGAACCACCGCCAGGGCGGCAAGCTCGCCTGGGCGCGGGAGCTGCGCCGGGTCGCGCGGGATTACGACGTCGTCGTCCTCCACATCCATTGCGAGGACGTGGTCCCGCTGATCGCCTTCGCGGATCCGGGCAAGCACCCGCCGGTCCTCCTCCTCAACCACGCGGATCACCTGTTCTGGATCGGGACCCGGATCAGCCACGCGGTGATCAACTTGCGCGAGGCCGCCCGCCGGCTCGCGATCACGCGGCGCGGCGTCGATCCGGCCCGGAGCTTCCTGCTCCCGACCCTGATCACGCTGCCCGAGCGCCAGCGCAGCCGTGCGGCCGCCAAGCGCGCCCTCGGGATCCCGGACGACGAGGTCCTGCTGGTCTCCGTGGCGCGCGGCGCCAAGTACCGCAACGTGGGCGACGTCACCTACGCCGACCGCCACGTCGATCTGCTGGCTGCGCATCCGAAGGCTCGCCTGATCGTGGTCGGCGCGGGCGAGCGCGCGGACTGGGCCCGGGCGCAGGCCGCGACGGACGGGCGGATCGTGGCCTATGCCGAGCAGTCGGATCCGCGGGCCTTCTTCGAGGCGGCGGACATCTACGTCGATTCCTACCCGTTCGTCTCGTCGACCTCGATGCTCGAGGCCGCCGCCTATGGGCTGCCGCTGGTGACGCGGTTCGAGGCGCCCGCGGCGGCCGAGATCGTCGCGATCAACCATCCCGGGCTCGACGCCACGGCTCGGGTCGCCCGCGACCAAGCGGAATACGAGGCTCACCTCACCGCGCTGATCACCGACGCGGAGGACCGCCGGACCACGGGGGCCGAGATCAGCGCCGCCATCGCGCGCCTCTACGCGCCGGCGAGCTGGGCCGCCGGGCTCGACGCGGTCTACGCGCAGGCCCAGGCGCTGCCCCGGCTCGCGCCGGGTGCCGGGCCGGTGACGGTCGAGGCGCCTCATCTGGGCGAACCGGACCTGCGCCATCAGGACATGTTCGGCTCGGACTTCCCGATCTCCGGCATGACCAAGAACTACATCGGCATGCTGCCGCTCCGGCAACGCGTCGCCTCCTGGGCGGCCCTGCGCCGCGCCGGCGACTTCTCCAGCCCCTGGGAGCGGGTGCGCCTGCTGCTGCCGGAATGGCTGGTGCGCAACGTGAAGGACCGGCCGGGGCTTCTGCGGGCCGGTTGAGAAGGCGTATCCATCGGATCACGCAAAAACAGGCCCGGGAAACCCTGCGGTTTCCCGGGCCTGTTTTCTTCTCCGTTCCAATGCCCTCGTCAGGTCAGGAACCCGCAGCGGCGCCCGGAATCACGGGTTGGATGCCTGGACGTCCCTGCGACGGGCAAGCCCGATCCGTCAGCGCGTCCCCGGCCCGGCCGCCGCGAGGGGGCGGCTTGCCTGGGCGACGGCCACCAGGGCCGCGCGCAGATGGGTCGGCCGGATCGCGTCCTTGACCGCCCGGTGCGGCATCAGCCGGAAGGCGGAGAGCAGCGCGCCGGCGGCGGCGCGCCGGTCGCCCCGGGCCGCATGGGCCTGGGCGCCGTCCAGGAAGGCGTCGTAATACCCCTGCACGGTCGCGAAATAGAGGCGCAGGGCCTGAAGGCGCGAAACGCCGAGGGCCGGCGCGTGCCGCCGGAAGACCAGCCGCGTGAAGCGGATCCGGCGGGCGATCAGGCTGTCGAAGGTCCCGGCCGGCCGTTGCCGGAAATGGACACCGGGCACGGCCACGAAGGCGGCCCCGTGCCGGCGCACCGCCCGGATCTGCCAATCCCAATCCTGGTCGCCGAGCAGCGCCTCGTCGAACAGGCCGACGCTGTCGACCAGGCTCCGGCGCACCACGGTCGCGCCGACCTGCGGGAAGTAGCCGCTCAACATCCGGCGCAGCAGCGCGGCCCCGTCGGCCGGGAGCTCCGCCGGCCAGGGACCGTAGACCGGCTCCAGTTCCGGGGAGGTGGTGATCACCTGCCCGAAGACGATGCCGAGACCGGGCTCCGCTTCGAGCCGGCGGAGATGGGGGCGGATGTGGCCGGGCAGCCAGACATCGTCGTCATCCAGGAACGCCACGAAGGGCGCGCTCGCCCGCAGCAGCGCCGCGTTGCGGGCGGCCCCCGCTCCGGCACGCGCGACCGGCACGTGGATGGCGCCGAACGCGGCGGCGACCTCGGCGGCCGGACCCGCCTGACCGTTGTCGCCCACGATGATCTCGAAGGCGAGATCGGGCGCCTCCAGGGCGCGGATGCTCGCGAGGGCCTCGCGCAGCAGGGCGGGCCGGTTGCAGGTGGGGACCACCACGGAAACCGTGGCGCGGGGCGCGGGCTGCATCATGTCCATTCTTCCCAGGCGTCGTAGACGCCGTTCAGGAGGGCCCCGAAGACCAGGTCGTTGTCGAAATGCGTGACGAAGCTGCGCCCGATGGTCCCGAGCGGCCGCGTCTCCACGGCCTGCGCGTAGACGATCCGGTAGCCGGCCTGCTGGGCGGCGCGGGCGGCAGCCGGTGTCCAGTTCGCCGACTGCCCCAGCGGGATCGCGAAGCTGTCGGGCCGGATGCCGAGCCGGGCTGCGATCGCCCGGCGCGAGCCGTCGAGCTCCTCGGCCGCCCGCTCGGCGCTGAGGCCCCCGAAATTCGGATGGGTGATGGAATGGCTGCCGATCTCGGCGCCGGCCGAGGCCAGGGCCTCGACCTCGCGCCAGCCCAGGATCCCGCGCGGGCCGGTCCCCGGCCGGTCGAGCCACCCGGAGACAACGAACAGCGTCCACGGAATCCCGTGATCCCGCAGGATCGGCTCCGCGGCGTCGAGCACGCTGCGCCAGCCGTCGTCGAAGGTGATCGCGAGGTCACAGGGCTCGCCGTTTCCCTCCGCGATGGCGGCGGCCGGCACGAAGCGGTAGCCGAGGCGCAGGGCCAGCTCGATCTGGTGCCGGAAGCGCTCGGGTGTGACGTCGTTGACGCCGCATTCGGGCTGCCCGAGCGAGTGGTAGCAGAGGATGCGCCCGCCCGGCCGCTCACGGCGCGTGCCGGCAACCGCCAGGGTGGTGCGTTCGTAGGCCATCCGGGCGGCCGCGAACCGCGGACGGGTGAGCCCCACGGTGCGGGCGAGGCTCTTGACCGGTCCGGGGATCATCGCAGGGCGTCGCGCAGGCCGGCGACGACCTGGTCCTGCATCGCGTCGTCCATGCCGGCGTAGAGCGGCAGCAGGATCGCATGGTCGCGCGCCCGCTCCGATGCCGCCAGGGCGAAGCGCCGGGGCGCCTCGGCGTAGGGCGGCTCCAGGTGGGCGCACATGATGCCCCGGCGGGTGGCGATGCCCTGATCGAGCATCGCCTGCATCACGGCGCCCTGGTCGGCCGTCTCCGGCAGGCGGATGCAGAAGCTCTGCCAGTTGCTGCGCGAGCCCATCGGCTCGGGCGGCGGCGTCACCTCCGGCAGGTCCGCGAGCCGCGCCCGGTAACCGTCCGCGAGGGCGCGCCGACGGGCGATCAGGCCGGGCAGCCGGGTGAGCTGCGCACGGCCGATGGCCGCCTGCACGTCCGTCATCCGGTAGTTGAAGCCCGCGACCGTGTATTCCTCGGCCACCACCCGGGCGCTGCCGTGGCGCGCCACGTCGGACACGCTCATCCCGTGCTGGCGCCACAGCCTGAACTTGCGGTCCCATTCGGGATTGGCCGTCGTGATCATGCCGCCGTCGCCGGTGGTCAGGACCTTGCGCGGGTGGAACGAGAAGCAGGCGACGTCGCCTGCGGGTCCGCCGATCGGCCGCCAGACGTCGCCCTGGAGCCGCTCGGAGCCAATCGCGCAGGCCGCGTCCTCGATCACCGGGATGCCGGACCGGCGCCCGAGCGCCACGATGGCCTCGAGGTCGCAGGGCATGCCCATCTGGTGGACGCAGACGATCGCCCTGGTCCGCTCGGTCACCGCCGCGGCGGCGGCCTCCGGGGCCATGTTGAAGGTCGCCGGGTCGATGTCGACGAAGATCGGCGTCGCCCCGCACTGGGCGATGGCGTTGGCGGTGGCGATGAAGCTGTGGCTCACCGTCACCACCTCGTCGCCGGGTCCGACCCCGGCGGCGAGGAGCGCGAGATGCAGCGCGGTGGTGCAGTTCGAGACCGCGCAGGCATGGGGCGCGCCGACGATCGCGGCGAACTCCGCCTCGAAGGCCGCGACCTGCGGCCCCTGGGTCAGCCAGCCGGACCGGACGACGGCGGCGGCGGCCTCCGCTTCCGGCTCGCCGACATCGGGTTTCGCGATCGGGATCATGCCAGCGCCCGCCTCAGGTGATCCGAACCGGCCTCGTCGCTCCACCAGGACACCAGGTCGGCGAGGCCCTCGGCCGCCCCGATCTCGGCCTCGAAGCCGATCAGATCCCGGGCGAGGCTGGTGTCGCACAGGCGCCGGGGCACCGGGTTCACGGCGCGCTCGGCCTCATGGATCAGCGGGGTGCCGTCCCGGCCCATGATCCGGGTGAGATGGCCGGCGAGATCGACCAGGGAGGTCTCCACGCCGGTGCCGACATTCAGCACCACGTCGGTGGCCGGTGCGGTCGCCGACAGGATGTTGGCCCGGGCGATGTCGCGGACATGGACGAGGTCCATGGTCTGCAGGCCGTCACCGAACACGATGGGGGACTGACCCTCGGCCAGGCGCTGCATCCAGCGCACCATCACCTCGGTGTAGCGGCCGGTCAGGTCCATGCGCGGCCCGTAGGCGTTGAAGTAGCGCAGGGCGACGTAGTCCAGGCCGTACATGTCGTTGAACGAGCGCAGCAGGCCCTCGCCGAACGACTTGGCCGCCCCGTAGAGGGTGCGGTTGTCGTATGGGTGGTGCTTCTCCGTGGTCGGGAAGCTCTCGGCCATGCCGTAGACCGACGCGGACGAGGCCATCACCACCTTGGCGACGCCGGCCTCGACGCAGCGCTCCAGCAGGTCGAAGGTCGCGGTCGCCATCACCTCGAAGGCCTGACGCGGCTCGGCGGCGCATTGGGTGATCCGGAGGGCCGCCTGGTGGAACACCACGTCGGAGCCCTTGACCAGGCCGTCCATCAGGGCCCGGTCGCGGATGTCGCCCTGCACCAGCCGGACACGGCCCGAGCCGAGGGCGTCCTTCAGGTTCTCGGGCCGCCCGCGGACCATGTTGTCGACGGCCACGATCTCGTCGCAGCCGGCCTCGACCAGCAGGTCGATGATGTGGGATCCGATGAAGCCGGATCCGCCGGTGACGAGGATCCGGGTCCCGCGCAGGTCGCCGGCGAAGCGGCGTCCCTTGCTGACATCACGCAGCTTTTGCATCGGCGACCTCGCAGTAGCTCGAGACGGCCCGGCAGACGCTGTCGATCTGGCTGGACGTCAGTTCCGGGAACATCGGCAGGGACAGGGTCCGGGCGGCCAGGCGCTCGGTGACCGGCAGGCGGCCGGTCCCGTCGTCGAGGTGGCGGTAGGCGGGCTGCCTGTGGACCGGGACGGGGTAGTGGATCCCGGTGGCGACGCCGGCCTCGGCCAAGTGCTGGCGCAGGCCCTCGCGGTCGGGGGTGCTGACCGCGTAGACGTGGAAGGCGTGGTCGCGTCCGGCCGCGCCCGGCAGGTCGAGCCCGAGGCCTGCGAGCCGCGCGCCGTACTCGGCCGCCACCGCCTGCCGGGCCCGGGTCCAGCCCTCCAGGTAGGGGAGCTTGGTGCCCAGGACCGCGCCCTGGACCCCGTCCATGCGCAGGTTGAAGCCGTGCCGGACGTGGTTGTACTTGCCCTGCTGGCCCCAATCGCGCAGGCACCGCGCCGCCTCGGCGAGGTCGTCCCGGTCGGTGACGATGGCACCGCCCTCGCCGTACGCGCCCAGGTTCTTGCCGGGATAGAAGCTGAAGCAGCCGATATCCCCGATCGTGCCGGCTTTCCGGCCGCCGCGCTCGGCGAGATGCGCCTGCGCGGCGTCCTCCACCAAGGCGAGGCCGTGGCGCCGGGCGATAGCCCCGAGCGCGTCCAGATCGGCCATGCGGCCGTGGAGGTGCACCGGCAGGATCGCCTTGGTGCGGGGCGTGATCGCCGCCTCGACCAGGGCCGGATCCATGGTCCAGGTCACCGGGTCGATGTCGACGAGGACCGGCGTCGCGCCGGCGTAGAGCACCGCCGCTACGGTGGCCACGAAGGTGGCCGAGACCGTGATCACCTCGTCGCCCGGGCCGATATCCAGGGCCAGCAGCGCGAGATGGAGCGCCGCGGTGCCGCTGCTGACGGCGACCGCGTGCTTGGCGCCGCAGGCCTCGGCGAAGGCCGCCTCGAACGCGGTGACCGCCGGTCCGAGGACGAAGTCGCCGCTGCGCAGGACGTTGAGGACGGCGGTCTCGACGTCGCCGCCGATGGCCGCGTATTGCGCCTTGAGGTCGAGAAACGGGATCACGAGGCCCTCGCAAGTGGCATGAGGTCGATCGGGTGGCCGTTCTGGCGCAGGGAGCGCATCGCGGCCTCGAGGAGTTCGACCACGCGCAAGCCGCTGTGGCCGTCGGTCTTCGGCGCCTTGCCGGTCTCGATGCAGTCGACGAAGTGCTCGATCTCGACGACGAGCGCCTCGCGGAAGGAGAGGTGCGGCGACCACATGTCCCCGGTCCGGTAGGAGACCATCAGCTCGGTGATGTCCCCGGAGCCGTCGCCGACGGTGACGCCGCGGTCGTAAACCTTGACCTTCTCGATCGGGTCCAGGTCGTTGTAGACGATCATCTTCTTGCTGCCGCCGATCAGCGTCTGCCGGACCTTCACGGGGGCTAGCCAGTTGACGTTGATCTGCGCGACGACGCCGCGCGGGTAGAAGATCGTCAGGTGGGCCATGTTCTCGGGGCGGCCGCTGAAATGGCCGGTGCCGCTCGCCGAGATCGCCACCGGGGCGAGGTCCAGGACATGGTCGAGGATCGCGAGATCATGGACCGCGAGATCCCAGATCACGTTCACGTCGCGCTGGAACAGGCCGAGGTTCACCCGGGTCGAGTCGTAGTAGAAGACCTCGCCGAGCGCGCCGTCCTTGATCAGGTCGTTGATCTTCTCGACCGCGCCCGTGTAGACGAAGGTGTGGTCGACCATGAGGGTCAGGTTGCGCTTGGCCGCCTCCTCGATCAGCAGCCGCGCCTCGAAGGCCGAGGACGTGATCGGCTTCTCGATGAATACGTGCTTGCCGGCCCGGAGCGCGTTGATGGCGATCTCGAAATGCGAGCTCACCGGGGTCGCCACCATGACGGCGTCGATCTCGGGATCCGCGACGAGGTCGCGCCAATCCTGGTGAAGCTGAGCGGCGGGATACCGCTTGCCCGCCCGGGCGAGCGCCGCGGCCGACTGGTCGGCGATGGCCGCGAGCCGGCACTGCTCGGTCTCCGAAGTGCAGCGGGCAAGGTTGGGCCCCCAGTAGCCGTAGCCGACGATTCCGATGGCGATCATGTGCGTGTGTCCCCTCAAGCAATCTGCAGAGGCTCGGCCGCCGCCGGCCGGGACGGCCGTTGGGACCGCGCGCGCTTCTGGCGCGTGTCGCCGATGACCCGGGCGGGGCATCCGGCGACGATGGCGTAGGGTGGGACGTCGCGGGTCACGACCGCGCCTGCGCCGACGAGGGCGCCCTCCCCGATGGTGATGCCGGCCACGATGGTGGCGTTGGAGCCGATCGAGGCGCGATCCCCGACCAGGGTCTCGACGAGCTCCCAGTCGCCGTCGCGCTTCAGGCTGCCGTCCGCGTTCGTGGCCTCCGGATAGCGCTCGTTGGTGAAGACCACGCCGTGCCCGACGAAGACTTCCGCGCCGATCGACACGCCTTCGCAGATGAAGGTGTGCGAGGAGATCTTGCAGCGGGGGCCGATGGTGCTGTTGCGCTGGATCTCGACGAAGGGCCCGATGCGCGACCCGGTCTTTATTGCACATCCGTAAATATTAACGAGATCCGGGTAGAAGATACCCACGTCTCGCTCAATATCCGCATCGGTAATCGGCATCCCCGCAACTCCTTCTGCCGAACTTCTGTGCGGCAAAACTGCGCGGACCTGCGGACGATCGGGAACCCAGGCTTTCGATACCCGTCCCTCCCCCGAAAGGTGCACCGCCCTTCCCCGGGGCGGCGCGGCCCCCGGGGGCCTACCTCGAAAGGCGCAAGGCGCCGCGCCGGAGCGGAACGCCGGCCTCCTTTTGGACGAGTCCCGGCGAACTGCGCCGCTGCGCATCATGCCGGCTGAGCTGTGCCCGAGCATGAAGGGACGACGCGTTGAACACCTGGTCCCATCCGGCCTGCCCCAAAGTCTTCGCGGCCAGTGCGCTTGCCGCCGAAGCGGATACCGGTTCGACGACAGTGAGCGCGTCGAATCACAGACCCAGAGCCGTCCGCAGGGGGGCGTCGCTGCGAAGTGTCTTCGCAACGGGCGCGGCGATCCTGCTGACGCTGGCCGCGCAACCGGCCTTCGCCGAATACCGGATCGCGGCGGGCGATTCCCTCGAGGTGACGGCGCTCAGCATTCCCGGGTTCAAGCAGGAGGCCACGGTCGGGATCGACGGCACCGTCATGGTGCCGCTGCTCGGCGAGGTGCCGGCGGTCGGGCTGACGGTGTCGGAGTTCCGCAAGACCCTGCAGAAGGCGCTGCCGGCCAAGGCGGTGCGGCAGCGCAACGCGGAGGGCAAGGAATCGATCGCCGTGATCGAGCCCGACGAGATCGGGGTGCGGATCGCGAAGTACCAGCCGGTCTACCTGAGCGGCGACGTGACCAAGCAGGGCGAGCACCCGTTCCATCCCGGCATGACCGTCCGGCAGGCGGTGGCGCTGGCGGGCGGCTACAACCTGCTGCGCTTCCGGATGGAGAACCCGGTCGTCGAGAGCGCCAACCTGCGCGCCGAGTACGACAGCGTCTGGGCGAGCATCGCCCGGGAGAGCGCCAACGTCTGGCGGCTCAAGGCGGTCATCGCGGCGGCAAGGGCCGACAAGGCGGCGCCGGCCGGGGCGGACCCGAACGTCCCGCCGGTCCGGGCGAGCGTCGCGCAGAAGCTCGCCGAGCAGCAGCTGCGCGTGCAGATGTCCGACGTCGCCAAGGAGAAGGAGTACCTGCAGCGCTCCCTCACCCGCTCCCAGAACCAGCTGGTCAGCCTGACCGAGCAGCAGGCCAAGGAGAAGGAAGGCGTCACCGCCGACGCGGACGATTACGACGCGGTGCGGGCACTGTTCCAGCGCGGCGCCGTCGTGACGACGCGGCTGACGGATGCCCGGCGGGCGGTGCTGCTGTCCTCGACCCGGGCGCTCCAGACCACCGTCCAGGTGGCGCAGCTGGAGCGCGACAAGGGTGAGCTGACCCGCAAGCTCGAACGGGTCGACGACCAGCAGGCCATGGATGCCATGGAGAAGCTGCAGGTTTCGGAAGACAACCTGACCGCGCTCCGCTCGCGCCTGAACAGCATCAACGACAAGCTGGTCTATACCGGCGCGCTGCGCAGCCAGCTCCTGTCCGGCAGCCGCGCCCGGGCGTCGATCGCCGTCTTCCGCCCCAACAGCACCACCCCGAACGCGGTCGACGCCGCCGAGGACATGGAGCTTCAGCCGGGCGACGTCGTGGAGGTGGTGCTCAAGCCGGACCCCGCCATGCGGGGGATCGGCGACGGCGCCGGCCAGAACTGACGCCACCGGACGCCCATCGCGCCGGACGGCGACCGCCGGCCTTCGGGAAAAAATATTCCAGAACAAACGCTTAGCCCGTCGTTCAGGATCCGGGATCCGAGACGATGCGCAAACCCCGCCCCGGTGAGGGACACGCCATGAACAGACACTCGACCAGCGCGGCCTTCCTGCGGGCCGACCCCGTGGGCACCGGCGCCGGCAGGCCGTGGCGGGACGCGCCGCGGACGCCCGATCCCGATTCCCAGGTCGCGATCCTGACGATCATGCGGCGGAACTGGCGGTCGATCCTGGCGCTTAGCGGCGTCGGGCTGATCGCCGCGATCATCTACGTCGCCACCGCGCCGTCGATCTACACCGCCAGGGCGCGGGTCTACATCGAGAGCCGGTCGAGCCCGGTCACGGCCCGCGACACGCCCGGCGCCGCGACCCCCCTGGAGATCCCCGAGGTCGAGAGCCAGGTCGAGTACATCCGCTCCGAGAAGATCGCCCTGGCCGCGGTGCACCGGCTCGGCCTGGCGCCGACGCAGGACCTGTCGGTGCCACCGCACCCGCTGGTGGCACGGGTCCGGGAGGGCATCGGCGCGGTCAAGCTGTTCGTCGCCGGCCTGATCGGCCTCTCCCCCGCTCCCAAGCCGGGCGTCGCGGTGGGCCCGGACGAGCGCCAGGCCGCGACCGTGCGGGAGAACCTGGAAGCCGCCCGCATCGGCGCGGCCTACGTCATCGAGGTCGGCTACAGCCTCGACAACCCCACGACCGCGGCCGCCGTCGCCAACGCGGTGGCGGACGCCTACGTGGCCACGCAGCTGGAGAACCGGTCGCAGATCTGGAAGGTCGCCGGCGAGTGGATCCTGCCGCGGCTGAAGGAGATGCAGCAGCGCGCCAGCGCGGCCTCCCGCGAGGCCCAGACCTACAAGGCCGAGCACGCCATCATCGATCTCGGCAAGCGCGGCCTGGTGGGCGAGCAGCAGCTGGAGGAACTCAACACCGCGGTCGCCTCCGCCCGATCCAGGACCGTGGACGCCCGCTCGACCCGCGACCAGATCCGCGCGCTGCTGGCCTCCGATATCGCCGATCCCGGCATCACCGAGGCCTTCAAGGACACGGTGATCATCCAGCTGCGCAAGCAGTATATCGATCTGGTGCAGCGCGCCGACGACCTGCAGCGCCGCCTCGGCCCCGGCCACGACGCGGTCCTGGCGGTCCAGAAGGACGTGCTGGCGGCCAAGCACACCCTGCGCACCGAGCTGGAGCGCCTCGCCGCCTCGCTGGACCGCGACTACGAGGTCGCCAAGGCGCGGGAGACCAGCATGTCGACCACCTTCGACCAGCTGATCTCGAAGACGCTGGTGACCAGCGAGGCGCGGGTCAAGGCGAAGGAGCTCGACCGGGCGGCCGAGACCTACGACCAGATCTACACGAACCTGCTCAGCCGCTACATCGACGCGGTCAACCAGCAATCCTACCCGCAGCCCTCCGCGCACGTGATCACCCCGGCGAGCGTCCCCGAGCGCCCGAGCGCGCCGCGCGGCGGCCTGATCGTGATGCTCGGCATGCTGGTCGGGGCCGGCCTCGGCGTCAGCGGCGCCTTCGCGCGGCACTGGTTCGACCGGACCCTGCGGTCGCCCGGGCAGATCACCGGCCAGGGCCTGTCCTGCCTGGCCGCCCTCCCCGAGCTGCGGCGCGAGCCGGGCTACCGGGCCGCCCTGGCGCTGGCGCAGAGCCACGCCGACGAGGCCCTGCGGCCGGCCAGCGTCGAGGCGTTCAAGGCCGGCGCGGTGCGGTACATGCCGCAATCGATCTTCGTCGAGCGGCTGCACAGCCTGAAGTCGCACCTGATCGGCAACGACCGCCGCGGCCCGGTCTTCGCCATCGGGGTGACCTCGGTGGGGGCCGGCAGCGGCAAGACCACCTTCGCGAGCAACTTCAGCCAGTTGCTGGCCCGGTCGCGCGCAGCCTCCGCGAGCCGGATCCTGCTGATCGACGCCGACGTGCGGCAGGCGACCCTGTCGCGGCTCAGCCAGGCCTCGGACCAGCGCGGGCTCCTCGACGTCCTCGCCGGCCGCTGCTGCGCCGAGGAGGCCGTCCGGCCCCAGCCCGGGGACGTGCGCCTGCTCGCCTGCGGCAGCCTCCACCCGGGCGACCCGCATTTCAGCGACCTGATGACCCCGGAGGCGATCGCCAGCCTGGTCCGCGACGAGCGCACCAACCTCGACCGCATCGTGGTGGACCTGCCCCCAGCCGACGATCTGCCGACCCTGCGGCCGCTCCTCGATATGCTGGACGGGGTGATCCTCGTGGCCGAGGCGGGCAAGACCAACATCGACGACGTGATCGCGGCCGTCCAGGACCTGGAATCGAGCGGCTGCACCGTCCTGGGCGTCGTGCTCAACAAGACGAACGCCACGCCGGCGGTCCGGCGCGGCACCCTGGTGGACGCCCTGGTCCGCCGCGCCGCGGCGATGCGGCCGTCCGCCCAGCCCCGGGTCGCCCGGTCCTGGCGCCGCCGCCCGGGCGCCGAGGCGACGGATGCAGGAGCCTCCGTGTGACGGCGTTTCGCGCGGCGTCGGGTTCGCGGTCGCAAGGAAGGTTGAATGGGCCGCGCGCCATGACGCCGATTGCGCCGGATGCCGCGTTGCCCGGCGCCGGGCCGGTGGGCCGGGTCGCCTTCTTCGGCCACGACCGGATCGAGCCGACGATCCGGAAGCGGGTCGGCGCCATCCGGGAGACCGGCTGGTCGGTGGTCGAGTACATGTTCGTGCGGGCGCGGGTCGGCCTCGCCGATCCCGGGACCGCCGGCGACGTGGTGCCGCTCGGGCAGACCGTGGATCGGCAGTACGGACGGCGTCTCCCGATGCTCGCGCTCGCGATCGTCCGGGCGCTCGCCCGGTGGCGGGACCTGCGCGCCGCGGACGTGGTCTACGTGCGCAACCTCGACATGGCGCTGGTGGCCTGGGCCTCGACCCGGCTCGCGGGCAGCCGGGCGCCTCTGGTCTACGAGGTGCTCGACATCCAGCGCCTGATGGTGCGGCCGGACCGGGTCGGACGGGTCGCCCGGGCGGTGGAGCGCTGGATCCTGGGCCGCAGTGCGCTGCTGGTCGTTAGCGCGCCGGACTTCGTGGGCCGCTACTTCGGGCCGGTCCAGGGTTTTTCGGGCCCCTGGCACCTCCTCGAGAACAAGGTCATGGCGCACCGCCTCGCCGAGGTGGCGCACCGGATCGACCGCGACCGCAGCGCCGGGCCGCCCTGGGTCATCGGCTGGTTCGGCACGCTGCGCTGCCGCCGGAGCCTGACCATCCTGGCGGCGGTGGCGCAGGCGCTGGGCGACGCGGTGCGGGTCGTGATCGCCGGCCGGCTCTCCGAGGAGGATATCGACCCGCAGGCCTTCGCGGAGACGCTGCGCCGGCATCCGAACATGTCGTTCCGCGGCCCCTACGCCAATCCGGAGGAGCTGCCCGACATCTACGGCGGCGTCCACTTCAGCTGGGCGGTCGATTACTTGGATGACGGCCTCAACTCGGACTGGCTGCTGCCGAACCGGCTCTACGAGGGCGGCCTGTGCGGGGCGCTGACGCTCGCGCGCGCCGAGACCGCCACGGGCCGCTACGCGGTGGCCGAGCAGCTCGGGTGGGCCTTCCCGGAACCGCTCGAGGACGCCGTCATCGCGTTCCTGCGCGGCCTCGACGGGGCGACCTACGCGGCGATGCACGGCGGGCTCGCTACCCGGGCGATCACGGACTTCGTCGACGTCCACGGCATGCGCGACCTGCTGGCCCGGGTCGCCTGATTGGTTTTCTCGCGCGCCGCGGCGATTTACGCCGCGCCGCCGGACGCGGGCTGGGGCCGGATTCGGGCGCATCGTCTCCGCCCCGCGACCGGGCGCTGACGGACTCACACATCCGGTGGTGCGCGACGGCCGCACGAGGAAGCGCGGATCCTCGCCCGTTGCGGGAAATGGGGCCTGTCGCGCTCTGAAAGCGAGACTGCCTCGAGCCTGTGGGGCCCGCAGCGGACGGGCACGCCCGGATCGGGGGGCGCCGGTTACGTAGTTCCGACAGGCGCCCCGCGCGGGGGCGAATCGATCGGCTCAGGATGCGGCGTGCCGGCCACCGAAAGCCCTGATTCGGGGGTGATTCGCCATCGGACCGGCGGTTCGAGCCTCCAAACCGTCATCATATCTACAAAATCAGTCCATCAACTCAGTTTCAGCGGCGAAAACTGGATTCGCCACCGTGCTGGAGCGCGAGATAGGCGGGGCAATTAGACATCAGTCGAATAGGCTAAACAATTTGGCCAAGGCCGCATCCGGTGACGGAATCCGATCCCCGAACCGGCAGGCCGCCGAGGCGGAAATAGCCGCCGCGACATTTCAATTCTTTGGTTGCCAAAAACTTGCGATCGACCGCCTGGATACGGTCGATCGACCGCAATGAACCGGGCCAGACACCAGAAGATCGCACGGATGCAGGACGAGATCTACGATCCGGATCGGCGGCCACTGCATCAGTAGCTACGTACGTAGTTTGTGACTGTTTTGATATGCGTTGAAATTTAATCAACCCGGAGCAGATAGGGTATTTACAGCCGATTTTACGAAAGTTAGCATTATATCCACGGTCATCGAGAGCCTTTCAATAAGGCGCCGAACAGACCGCCATCCGCTAGTGTCATGTCGACGGCGAGTTCGTGGGTTTCCACGCCCTCGCCTGACAACGGGCTTCCTGCGAAAGGAGGTAATTTCCTATGGCCAGTCTTGGTACTCGAGACGAGCGCGTCATCGTCGAGCGGGATAGTCCCAGGAGCCGCAGCGGCTTTCCGGGAGCGCAGGGCGGTGACGGTTCGGCCGTCATCGAGCAGCGGGACCCGACCCTGGTCCGCACGAACCGCATCGTGATCATCGATCGCCGGCAACTCGTCGGTCGATGCCTGGCCGCATCCCTCCGGGAGGCCGACAAGGACACCGTGTTCGAGGTGTTCCCGGACATCGAGTCGTGGAAGCGCCAGACCCCGTTCGCGGCCGCCAACGTGGTCGTGCTGTGCCGGCCGGACGGCAACCTGTCGGAGACCGAGTGGGCCGAGGTCACCCGGGAGCTGGCCCTGCTGCAGGGCGAGGTCGACGCGCCCCCGGTCGCGGTCATCTCGGACGGGGAAAACCTCGACCAGATCGTGCGGACCATCAAGCTCGGGGTGAAGGGCTACATCCCGACGACGACCTCGGTCGACATCGCCCTGCAGGCGCTCCAGCTCGTCCAGGCGGGCGGCGTCTACATCCCGGCGGAGTGCCTGTTCCCACTTCTCGCCAGCATCAAGGTCGAGGAGCCGGTCGAGCCCGGCGAGGACGAGATCTTCTCACCGCGCCAGCTCTGCGTCGCCCGGGCCCTGCGCAAGGGCACGCCGAACAAGATCATCGCCTACGAGCTGAACATGTGCGAGAGCACGGTGAAGGTTCACGTCCGCAACATCATGAAGAAGCTGAAGGCGAAGAACCGCACCGAGGTCGCGTACCTGACCAACAAGTACTTCCTGCGCGAGGATTCGAGCCTGGCCGCCGTGAAGGCCCCGGCGGCCTGAACGCCGCCCGGCCGCGCCGGCCCCGACAGAGCGCCGTGCCCGATCCATCCGCGATCTGGCACGGCGCTCTGTTTTGAGCCGGACCGCCCCGCAGGGCGGCCGCCTCAGCCGACAGCCAGCAGCGGCCGGGCCGCGGGCTCGACCCGGGGCGCGGCAGGCTCCTCGGCGCGGCCGACGCTGGTATAGGCGAACCCGTGCAGCCGGGCCTCCTCGGGCCGGTAGACGTTGCGCAGATCGACCAGGACCGGAATGCGCATCGTGGCGTGGAGCCGCGGCAGGTCCAGCGCCCGGAACGCGTTCCACTCGGTGACGATCACCAGGGCGTCCGCACCCTCCGCGCACGCGTAGGCATCCTGCGCGAAGTCCACGCCCGGCAGGAGCGGCCGGGCCTGCTCCATGCCCTCCGGGTCGTAGGCGCGGACATGGGCGCCGGCATCCTGCAGGCCGGCCACGATCGCGAGGGCGGGCGCATCGCGCATGTCGTCGGTGTTCGGCTTGAAGGTCAGCCCCAGCACCGCGATCGTCTTGCCGCGGACCCCGCCGCACGCCTTGATGACCTTGCGGGCCATGCCGCGCTTCCTCTGGTCGTTGACCGCGACCACGGTCTCGACCAGCCGCAGCGGCGTCCCCGCATCCTGGGCGGTCTTGACCAGAGCCAGCGTATCCTTGGGGAAGCACGAGCCGCCGTAGCCCGGCCCCGCATGCAGGAACTTGCCGCCGATCCGGTTGTCGAGGCCCATGCCACGGGCGACCTGCTGCACGTCGGCGCCGACCTGCTCGCACAGGTCGGCGATCTCGTTGATGAAGGTGATCTTGGCGGCCAGGAACGCGTTGGCGGCGTATTTCGTCAGCTCGGCGGTGCGCCGCGACGTCACCAGGATCGGCGCCTCGTTGAGGTAGAGCGGCCGGTAGACCTCGCGCATCACGGCCTCGGCCCGGGGATCCTCGGTGCCGACGACGATCCGGTCCGGGCGCTTGAAGTCGGAGATCGCCGCGCCCTCGCGCAGGAATTCCGGGTTCGACACCACGGCGAAGTCGGCGTCCGGCCGCAATTCGCGGATGATGCGCTCGACCTCGTCGCCGGTGCCCACCGGGACCGTCGACTTCGTCACCACCACGGTGAAGCGGGTCAGCGCCCGGGCGATGCTGCGGGCCGCCTGGTACACGAAAGAGAGGTCGGCGAAGCCGTCGCCGCGTCGCGAGGGGGTCCCCACCGCGATGAACACCGCGTCGGCCTCCGCGACGGCGAGCTCCAGGTCGGCGACGAAGGACAGCCGGCCCTGGCGGACGTTCTCCGCCACGAGGGCACCGAGCTCGGGCTCGTAGATCGGGATCTGCCCGGCATTCAGTGCATCGATCCGGTCGCGGTTGGTGTCGACGCACACGACGCTGTGGCCGAAATCGGCCAGGCACGCCCCGGAGACCAGCCCGACATAGCCCGACCCGACCATCGTGATGTTCATGCTCGCCTCGTCGCACCGCGCGCCCTGTGAGTCCGGTCTACGGCGGCGGCGGCGGGGCGGCACCTCATGACTTAGGCGTAGGGCCGGTCGGCGGGACGGGGTACGGGCGCGGTCGCGGGGCTGCCCGGCCCCAAGGCCGGCCGGATACCTCGCTAGGCTTAGGTCCGGCCGCTCCCGCGGTGTTCCCCGGCCACGCAAGAGACCAGGCAGCCTAAAAGCTAAGTCTTTTTCCCTTCTATTAGGCCGGATCTCATGGGGTTTAGACGGAGACGATCGCAGGGACGAACTCTCTCGGGAATTTTCGCAGGGGGAGAGCCCGTTTGGCCGCACGCTTCTACTTCGAGCTTGCCAACGCCGAGATCACGCTCCACGACCCGACGGGCGTCGAGGCCACCGACCTCGAGGAAGCCCTGTTCGAAGCGCGCAGCGTCATCGCCGAGATGGCCGACGAGATCGCCGACGCGCATCCGGGGCCGCCCTGGACCCTGCTGGTGCGGGACGAGGCCGGATGGCTGGTCGGGCGCTTTCCGATCCGCAAATGACCGGACGCGCGGCCTTTACCGGTTGTTAACCCTTCGTTCGGAGGATCGAGACGCCTTCGATCAGGGACAACCATGGCCAGACCGACGTCCTCGCCCGATCCGCGCGTCGCCGCGCTGGCCGACGCCACCGCCGCCGGCCTGGCGCAAGCCGCACAGGCCCTGGCGGAGCGCGGCGATCCCGAGACCGCCGAGACCCTGCGCGCGATGGCGCGGCACAACCGGGTCGCGGCGCTCAAGCTGCGGACGATGCGGGGCGTGGCGCAGGACCGGATGGGCCTGGCGCGTACCGCCTGAACCCGGGCGATCCGATCGTCCGGACGACTGCTCTCCAGCACTCCCGCACGACGGATCGGGCCGGACGCCCCTCCCTGCGGGGAAGGGCGTCCCGGCGGGGCGATGGGTGAGGGACAGCGTCGGCGGCCTGCGGCGCTCGAACCGGCGGGAGCCGTCACGCCGCGCGCATGGTGGCCAGCAAGCGGTCGACCTCGGCGGTGAGACGCTCGGACTGGCGTGACAGGCCTGTCGCGGCCGAGAGCACCTTGCCGGCGGCTTCCCCGGTCTGCTCGGAAGCACCCGCGACACCGACGATGTTGCCGGTGACCTCCCGGGTCCCGGCGGTGGCCTGGGCGATGTTGCGCACGATCTCCTGGGTCGCCGCGCCCTGCTGCTCGACCGCGGCGGCGATCGAGCTCGCCACCCCGTTCAACTCACGGATCCGGTTGGTGATCGTGCCGATCGCGCCGACGGCCTCGCCGGTGACGCCCTGGATCCGGCCGATCTGGCTGGCGATCTCCTCGGTCGCCTTGGCGGTCTGGCCGGCCAGCTCCTTCACCTCGGAGGCCACGACGGCGAAGCCACGGCCCGCCTCGCCGGCGCGGGCAGCCTCGATCGTGGCGTTGAGCGCCAGCAGGTTGGTCTGGCTGGCGATCGCCGAGATCGTCTGCACCACGTCGCCAATCCGCGTGGCCGCCGCACTCAGCTCGGCAACCAGGGCGGCGGTCTGGTCGGCCTCGCCGACGGCCCGCTGGGCCAGATCGGTGGACCCCTGCACCTGCCGGCCGATCTCCTGGATGGAACCACCGAGTTCCTTGGTGGCGGCCGCGACCGTGTTGACGTTGGCGGCCGCTTCCTCGGCCGCCATCGCCACCGCGCCGGATTGGGTGCCGGCCTCCTGGGCGATGTCCGTCATCGCCCGGGCGGTGACTTGCAGCTCCGTGGCCGAGGACGCGACCTGATCGACGATGCCGGCGACCGCCTGCTCGAAGCCCTGGGCCAGGTCCAGCCGGGCGCGCCGGCGCGCCGCGGAGGCCGCGGCATCGGCGGCCAGCTTGTGCTCGGCTTCCTCGGCCGCGCTGCGGGCGACGCTCTCCTTGATGCGCTCGACCGCGCGCCCGACCGCACCGATCTCGTCGCCACGGCGCGCCTCCGCGATGACCGCGTCGATCTCGCCTTTCGCCATCCGCTGCAGGACGGCCACGAGGCTGCCGAGGGGCCGGGTCACACCGAACACGATGATGGCGCCCGAGAGGGCCAGGGCGGCGAGCAGCCCCGCCGCGGCCGAGCCGATCAGGACCAGCCGCGCCTGCTTGGCCGCGGCCTCGGTGGCGTTCTTCCCGTCGGAGAGGCGGGCATCGACCCGCCCCTCGTAGACCCGCGCGGTCCGGTCGAACCGCTTCGCGACCTGCTGGCTCGTCCCCATGGCCAGCTGCGTGGCGGCGGCCTGATCGTTCTTCAGCGCGAGCGCGTTGGATCTGTCGAGGACATCGTAATACTCGCGCGTGATCGTACCGATCTCGAGCAGCAGGTCCCGCACCTCCTTCTTCAGCGCGCCCTCGGCGAGCGTCGCGATATCGTCCGCTGTGCCCTTCACCGCATCGCGATACGCCTTCTCGAAGTCGGACATCTCGTTCTGCGGCTGACCGATGATGATCGCGCGGTTCATGAGGCCGGCGGTCTGCACGTTCTGCCGGACCCGCGCGAACGCCTCCAACCGCGCGACGTAATAATCCACCAACACGTGGTTACGCTCGGTGACATCCCCCAACATACTGAGCGTATAATAGATCGTTCCAACGCTCACGAGCGCCATGATTAAGATCGGCACAAACATCTTGTGCAGTATTCTTAAGCGTTCGAAGATTTTCATATGGAAAGATTCTCTAACCCGGCATTGTGCCGACCTTAAAAACGTGCCCTGAAATTAATCAAGTGGGTTGACATGATCATTTGTTACGTACCAGTATATAAAAAAATTTACCGGCAGATCTGAATCATATAACTTTACACAAGAACGTCCATCGTTTCGGATCATAAATTCTAATAGTGCGGGTGATCGAACCATATTTCGGGCTGGCTGAGAAATTGAGGTGTTAAATCTTATGATGACGGTCCAGCCACTTGGCACACACGCACAAGGCGGCTGCGCATCGCGCATACTTGGGCCCGACGTCATCCAGCGGCCACACGAGGAACAGTATCCGGCCGGCTTGCAAGCGATCAACAGCTAAAAATTCAATAAAAGCACCCGCACAAGTGTTTTTGCTGATTGTTTACACCCGAACAGCCTGGTAGATTTGCAAGATAGAGCTTGACAAGGAACTCACGCGCCGTGCCCCCGACAGACAGCGAGATGAGCGCCGGCCTCGCGCTCGACATGGTCGGTCGCGCCTATCTCGCCCTGGCCCTCCTCTACGAGACAGCGCACCCGGGCGAGTTCGATGGCGTCCAGCAGAAGATTCGCGCGTTCGTCGAAGACAATTTCCGTATCATCCAGGAGACCAGCGGCCGCGAGACCCTGGCGGCGGGAACGGTCGAAGGCGCGGCTCACCTTGTGAACGGCGTCCTGCTCGAGGTCGAAAGCAAGATCGCGACGATGATCCGGCCGACCCGATACATGCGTGGCTGAGCCGCGCGCGGGACACGACGGGGTGCCATCGAATCGTACCGGGCCGATCGACCGCGCCCGCTGAGGCCTGCCTTCGGGTGTGGACAGAGCCATACAGAATGGGGACGATCCCGCGCCCCTCCCCGCACGCGGACGCCTCGAAGAAGCCCTCCGGCCGGCTGCGCGAACGCAAAGGCCTGCGCTTCGCTCCCTCACCCCCGGATGACGGGAGTGGGGTGGAACCGCGCCAACCCGGACCAGGCGAGCCTCCGCTCTGTACCGCGCACGGGGTATCCGAAGGCCGAATACCGGACTGTTGCAGTTGAGCCATGAGGCCGCGCTAAATCTCTCACCACGCTAGGGCGGCGACACTGGCCCTAGCTTGAAGCATCGACAGTGTTAACGGAGCATGTTAGTCCCCAACTAGGGATGGAAACAAGATTATCGGCGCGATGAAGATCAGCGATGATTGTGACCAGGGCTCACGTAGTGCGGATGTTGCACTCGAGGTTTTGGCGCGAGCCTATCATGCCCTGGCAGTCGTCTATGAACTCTCGAACCCCGGCGCCTACCTGGCACTTCATGGAAAGATGATGCCGTACCTGCTGGACAGTTTCCGGAACGCCGAGGCGGCGCGGACCGGCGATCCGCACACCACCGCGTTGTTCAGCGCCGCGCTGGAGCGGGTCCGCTGCGCGCTGGACGACGTCCAGTGCGACGTGTCGGCCGTCCGGCCCCGGAGCGGCGAGCGCGATCACTGACGAAGCCGGCGGCGGCGCGTTCTCAGGGCGCCGGCCGCAGGCGCTCGCTCGGCCCGAGCAGCAGGCGCGGAGCCGTATCCCCGGTCGCGGCACGGTTCGGGATCAGCCGGGCCAGCTTGGCCTCCAGGGTCTCGGACGCGATGTGCCGCCAGGCCCGCGGGGCGTACAGCAGTTCGCGCAGGGCCGCCGCGTAGCCGTGCGAGCGCCGGCGGTCGAGGACGCGCCGGTGCTGCCATTTCCGCATCGTGGCGTCGCGATGGGACCGCAGGGCCTTGCGGGCGCCCGGCGCGAGGTCCGGACGGGCCAGCATCGTCTCGTCGAACGCGATGATCGCCGCGAGGTCCTCGGTCCGGTGCTGCGCACTCAACGAATCCGCGCGCTCGACCGCCACGTAGCCGCATGGCGCCGTGACGGCGAACACGGCGCCCGCCGCCAGGGCCTCGACGTAGAGGGCGTAATCCTCTCCGAGGCGCAGCCGGGCGTCGTAGCGCAGGCCGTGGCGCTGCAGGAACGAGCGCCGCATGATCGGCTTGAGGAACCCGAGTTCCCGCCGGTGCTCGCCCGCGCGTCCGATGTTGCCGGAGACGAACCCCGCGAGCGACAGCAATTGTGGCCGGCCGGGCCCCGTCACGAGGCTCCCGGCCGCGGCCGCCGCGCTCCCCCGGACCAGGATGATGTCGTCGGCGATCAGGTCCCAGCTGCGGGGGGCCGACAGCAGGCGGCCCAGGCGCCCGTCCAGGAAAGTGTCGTCGGCATCGAGGACGCAGAGCAGCCGCGCGGTCGCCACCGCCAGCGCCGCGTTGCGGGCAGCGGCCGGTCCGGCGTTGCGCGTCAGCCGGAGCAGCTTCAGCCGGCCGGTCCCGTCACCGGCGGCCTCGGCGGCCGCGCTGGTCCGGTCCGTCGAGGCATCGTCGACGACGATGACCTCGGCGACCTCCGGCTGGCGCAACGCCGAGGCGACCGCGGTCGCGATGGTGGCCTCGGCGTTGCGCGCCGCGATGATGACGCAGACATCCGCTCCGTCGCTCTGGGCCTGGACGCTTCGCACCGGACGACTCCGAAGACTCCCCGCCCGGCAGGGGCCGGACGGCCATCCCGCACCGTAGGCGGCCCGCGCGCGGCACGCGACATCGTCCAAAAGGAGGGCGCGGGCGCCGGATCCGCTCGTCCGAAAGATCACCGCCGCCGCGGCCGGACGCGCCGATACTGCGCCGGAATCCGTGAACCGGCCAAAGCGAGACGATGAGCATGACGAGACCGCGCCGCCCGATCCGCACCGGCTGCCTGGCCGCGGCCCTGTTGCTGCCGGTCCTGCCGGTCGCGGCCGGGGACGATCCCGCCCCGGCTTCCGGCGACGCGCCGGCGTTCCGGGGCGGCGGCTCCTTCGTGGAGACCTTCGCGACCCTCGGCGATCGACGCTGGTACGTGGCCGACGGCTGGGTCAACGGCGACTTCCAGAAGTGCACGTGGTCGCGCCAGCGCGTGCAGATCCCCAGCCCCGGGGCGCTGACCCTCACCCTGGCCGACAGCCCCTACAAGGAGCGCGCCTTCAGCTGCGCGGAGATCCAGACCAAGGAGCGCTACGGCTACGGCACCTACGAGGTCCGGATGCGGCCAGGCGCGGCCTCCGGCCTGGTCTCGGCGTTCTTCACCTATAACGGCCCGGACGACGGCGACCGCCGGACGAACGACGAGATCGATTTCGAATTCTTGGGCAAGGACACGAAGGGCGTCCAGCTCAACTACTTCACCGGCGGTACCGGCCAGCACGAGAGCGTCGAGGCGCTGGGCTTCGACGCCGCGACGACCATGGCCGACTACGCGCTCGAATGGCTACCCGACCGGATCCGCTGGTCGGTCAACGGCCGGCTGCTGCGTGAAGTGCGGGCTGCGCCCGACCGGCCGATCCCGTCGCATCCCGGGAAGATCATGCTCAGCATCTGGACGGGCCAGGGCCGCGACTTCGAATCGTGGCTCGGGCCGGCCACCTATCCGGGACAGCCGGTCTCGGCCGCCTTCGAGCGCGTCGCCTTCACCAAGCTGGGCGACCCGTGCGGCTTCAAGGGCTCGATCGTCTGCCGGTAGGGCGGCACGACGCCGCCGGCTTATCGCGGAACCCTAACGAAACATTAACCTTGTCCCCCGCACGTTCACGATTGCGGTCACTACGGGGCCAAGTTTGATGTCCGGGTTCAGCCTTCTCATCGCTGTGTATGCGGTCGGCTTCGTGGAGTTCTGGCGCCTCTGCGTCGTGGCGCCCCTGGACCAGGACGACCCGGCCTGAGGGCCTGCCCGACCCGACGCAGCCCACACCCGACGCCGAGAGCCGTCCCGGATCGCGTTGCAATCGCCAACAGCTCTCAGCCCTTGATGCAACGCGCTCGCTGACGCCAAACCGGGATCCACCTCGGCGGCGAGCGCTCTCGCGGCGTCCCGTCGTCGGCTCGCGGCGCTACTTGCTGCCGCGCTGGGCCAGCACCGCCGGAATGGTGCGCAGCATGATCGCGAGATCCCGGCGCAGGCTCCAGCGGCTGGCGTAGTCCAGGTCGAGGGCGACGCGCTCGGCGTAGCTGGTGTCGGAGCGGCCCGAGACCTGCCACAGACCGGTGACCCCGGGCGGCACGGAGAAGCAGAGCGTGAACGCCGTCCCGTAGCGGACGACCTCCCCCTGCACGATCGGGCGCGGGCCGACCAGGCTCATCTCGCCGCGCAGCACGTTCCAGAGCTGCGGCAGTTCGTCGAGCGAGGTCTTGCGCAGCACCTGGCCCAGGGTGGTCACCCGGGGATCCCGGGTAAGCTTGTGGGTCGCCTCCCACTCGGCCCGGGCCTCGGGATGCGCCGCCAGGTGCGCGGCCAGGACCGCGTCGCCGTTCGCGATCATGGACCGGAACTTCAGGCACCCGAACGGACGCCCGTTCCGGCCGAGCCGCCGATGCCGGAAGATCGGCGCGTGGCCGTCGCTGGCCCAGATCAACAGGGCGATGAACAGGAGCAGCGGCAGCAGCAGACACAGGGCCGTCAACGCCACCCCGGTATCGAGCGTGCGCTTGGTGGCCCAGCCGAGCCGGAGCCCGAAGCGCGCTGGAGAAGCCGTCGGCAGCGTCATGACCAACGCTTCGTTGATCGTCTCGACCATATGGTGCGGCGACGACGGGGTGATGGAGGTCGGGGTCCCAACCGGACGCAGCATGGCGGCGGCTCCTCACTCGGTGCGAAAGGTGGATGCGACAGTGCGAGATGCGATCGAAACCCGCGGGCCGGTGCGGCCGGGACGGGGACAATATTTGACACGCGAAAGTCTTGAGCCGTTGGCAGAGCGGAAAACTTGCGGGATAAAGCCGGGGCAGGACCACCGAATCACCAGTGGAGATAAGTAATTGCTGGTCCTTCTGGTCTTTGCTGCGCTGATCGGGGGCGCGATCGGTTTCGCGGTGGGCCTGCTGCAGGGCTGGCTGGTCGCGTTGCTGGCGGCCCAGGCCGGAGCCGCGATCGGCGTGGGCCTCGTGGTCCTGCTCGGGATGCGTCGGTGAGCGCCCCGGCCGGGCGGAGCCCCGAATCCGCGCCGCGTGCGGCGGGCCCCCGGGACGGCCTGTGGCATGGCGTGGCGCGAGACATCGCGCTGCACGGCATCGCGTCGTCTGCAAACCGGTGCGTGTGAGCGATGACCGTTCACATCAGTGTTCCACCCGGAATCGGACGGGCCATCGCGACCATACCCCACTTCGATATTGTTAAACAACCCTAAACACGAAGGGTCTAAGGCCGAATACAGCAATGCGGCAGATGTTCAGGCGACCCGGCCTACGCCGATCGAGGTAGGCCGCCCCCCGCGTCCGGCCGGCCTAGACCGGGCGCTCGATCCGCTTCGACCGCGCCCGCGCGGCGGGACGGGCTCCGGCATCGGACGAGGCGTGCATGGTCCCGGCAGAGCGCCGCATCATCGGGTTCGACGGCCTGCGGGCGGTGGCCTTCCTGATGGTCTTCGTCAGCCACAAGGCGCCGAGCCCGCGCACCGAGGCGCTGGGCAGCGCCGGGGTCTGGCTGTTCTTCGTGCTGAGCGGCTTCCTGATCGTCCGCATCCTGGCGGCGGCCCGCGGGCGCATCGAGGCCGGCGCGGCGACGCCGATGGACAGCCTGCTTGCGTTCTACCGGAACCGGCTCGCCCGCATCGTGCCAGTGTATTACGTCTTCCTGTTCGTGCTCTACACCACCCGACTGGGCGGCCCGCTGAACCTCGGCGACGACGCGTTCAAGTTTTCGACGTGGCTGTACCTGACCAACGTCTATATCGAGCGGAACGGCTGGGGGACGGAGCTGGGCCATCTCTGGAGCCTGGCCGTCGAGCAGCAGTTCTACCTGCTGTTCGCGCCGGCGGCCCTGTTCCTGCCCCGGCGCCGTCTCGGGGCGCTGTGCGGCGCGCTCGTGGGCGCCAGCGTGCTGATGCACGTCGCCCTGTGGTCGGCCGGCGCCTGGCCGGTGAGCTTCGACGTCGACACGGTGGCCAATCTCGGGCTGATCGCCCTGGGGGGTCTGGCCGGCCTGCGCACGCAGCCCCTGCCGGGCTGGCTCCGGAGTGACGCCGCCCTGCTCGGCGCGCTCGCCCTGTTCCTGGCCCTGCCGCTGCTGGCCGGGGAGACCGGCCGGTGGCTGATCCTCGGGCGGCTCAGCGGGGTCCTGGCGGCGCTCGTCCTGCTCCAGATCGTCCAATCCCCGGGCAACCGCATCGTCGCGCTGCTGGACACGGCCTGGCTGCGCCGGATCGGCGTCATCAGCTACGCCGCCTACCTGTTCCACGTGCCCCTGCACGCGGAGCAGGTGCTGGCAGCCGTCGGCCTGCATCTAGCCGGGCCGCGCTCGGTCACCCTCGCGCTCGACCTGGCACTGACCCTGCTCCTGGCGGAAGCGTCGTGGCGGCTCCTCGAATCCCCGGCCCGCCGGATCCTGCGGAGCCCGCCCCGGGCGGCCCGGCGTCCCGCGTTGATCCATCCGCTGTAGACGTCACGGATTCAAAAGGTCCTCGACCTTTTGCGGGTGCACGGCGGAGCCCTGCGGTCGTGCGAAGCCGCGCTCCAGCGGGGCGCTGTTCCGAACCCTGCCAAAGGGCTCGCCCTGTGGGATCCGGCGCCTTTCCATGAGACGGCCGACCAGGGCCGCAGCGACCGGGGCGAGGCGCTTTCGCGCGCGCAAGGCCGGGCTCTCGATGCCGTGCCACGACGCGGCGGCGGCGAGGAGCGTCGGGCCGATGGCCAGCAGGACCAGCGGGGCCGTCGAATCGATCCCGGGGACCAGGGAATAGACCGCGTTGAGGATCGGGCAGTGAGACAGGTACAGCCCGTACGAGTAGTCGACCTTGTACGGCCCGAACCGCCCGCCGAAATCGCTGACGCCGATCGCGACGGCGATATAGGCCAGGCAGAGCCCCGACAGGGCCGGATCGGCCAGGTGCCACCGGTCCGGGCCGAGCCCGTAGACGAGGCCGCACCCGGCCACCGCCGCAGCGAACAGCCGGCCATCGAGCGGCACGGCGTGTCGCCAGACATACAGCAAGCAGCCGCTCAGGAAGGTGGAGAACAGGATCGCGCCGCGGCCGAGGAAGAACAGGCGGAACAGCCCGTTCCGCTCGAACAGGGGCAGCCCCCCGCACGCGGCCAGCAGGGCGGGCGTGACCGCCAAGGCGACGAGTACGGCCAGGAGCACCCGGGGCCGCCGCAACAGCCCCGCCACGATCAGGGCCGCCGCCAGCCCGTAGCAGGCGAGTTCGTACGCGAGCGTCCAGAGCGCGGCGTTAACGATGCCGGGCTGCCCGTTCTGGGTGAACACCCCGGGCAGCTGCGCGCGGAACAGGCCGATGCTGTTCGCGCAATACTGCCAGACCCCCGCCTGCGCGAAGTAGGCCGCCGGAGCATCGGTGGAAAACACCGGGCCGATCACGAAGGCCGTGACCAGGGTCACGGTGGTGAGGGCGGGCAGGATCCGCACGGCGCGGTTGATCAGGAACGGTCCGGCCGGGAGCCGCGACGCGCTTCCCGCGACCAGGAAACCGCTGACGCCGAAGAACAGCGGCACGAGGCTGCCGGTCAGCGGCGACAGCGTATCGGTCCAGAGCGTGCTGCCCACCGTGGCGCCGGCATGGAACAGCATCACCAGCAGCGCGAGCACCAGGCGCAGGGTATCGAAGCCGGCGCCGTAGCCGCCGCCGGCCGCGAGCGTCCCTCCGATCGTCCGCCCGCGACGGGGCATCTGTTGACGCATGAGAGAGCCTCGTACGGACACGCGCCGGGGCGCGGCGCCTCCGATCCATGCCACCGGTTCGCCCGGGGCGAGGGACGGCCGCAGCCGCGCAAAAGGAGGGATCCCGCGCCAGATCCGCCGCCTGGGGTGCGGCTGCCGTCCACCCTTGGCGGGGCGGGCCTCCTCCGAAGGGCGTAGCCGGACGGGATTTTGCCCGGACGAGCGACCGCGTGGCGCAATCGGCTTGCAGGCGCCCCTGTTCCAATCGGGGCCACACCCGATGGCGACGGGCATCGACCCTGCATATGAATAGAAAATACGCAGCCGGGACACAGGCATGAGGCGGCACAACCCTCAGCAACGCCCAAGATCTGTCAGGACGCGCAGCCGAAAAAGCCAAATCTCGATCCGGCCGACATCTTTTTCTTGACTCGCGAAAGCTTCGCACCCCCTATGGACGTCAGCGAGGTACGGAGCCGCAAGCCGGCTCGTCCTGGATCATGATGATCCTGAGCGCGGCGTTGACGCGGGATCTCCCCTCCCCTCCCCTCCCCGACCGTGGTCCTGACCTGCCGCGCCCAGTCGCGGCGGTTTGGCCGCCAAAGCGGGCGCATGGGCATGCGGGAGGGATCGATAGATCCGTCGATCTGACGCGTCGTCGATCGAGATCGCACCATCGCGCGGTCTCGGAGACGGGAACGTCCCCGCCTCTGCGTCGCGGGTCGATGGACCGATGACGGCGTCCGAGGACCGCCCGCATGTCTTTCACGACGAGAAGGGCACGGTCTCCGTGCCGGAGCGGAACCGTTCGGAGGCGGGGCGATGACAGCGGTCGGGTCTGTGACGTCCTATCCATCCACCGCGCTGACGCTGTTGCAGGTGGACACGTCCCTGAAGCCTCGCTCGGCACAGGAGGAGGTGGAGACCGATCCGGTCTCGTTGTCAGCTGCGACGGCGCTCCACGTGCTGGACCCGCGCTCCGCCCTGACCCTGTCGACGCAGGCCAGCGATGCGATCCTGTCGGTGCTGCACAAGCATCCGCGGCACGCGGGCAACGTCCACCTGGTCGGCGGGATCGACGAGAGCGCGATGCTCACGGACGAGGTTTTCGCCCAGACGATCGCGGATACGCCTGCGCACTACACAGAGGTCATGAAAGGCTTGGGGGCGACGCGCTGGGTCTGGCGCCCCGAAAGCCACCTCACGGGCATCGACTTCTTCAAGGGCCTGTCCGGGGCCATTCCGCGCGACTACAAGAATCCCGATTCGATGTCCTATGCCCTATTCGTGAACAAGGCCGCGAAAATCGTGGATGCGATCGACACGCCGAGCGCCAAGATCGTGTCGGGGTATTACGACATGTACAATGACAAGAACGAATACATCGGAACGGTCCGGCGGACCGAGTGCGATCCCGCCTATCTCGAAGCCTTCAAAGCCGAGAACCCCACCTTGCACATCGCGCCCGTCTTTTTCGGCAACGATGCCGTTCTCGTCATCTGGCCCGAAGCGTCCGCCAGCGTGAGCGGCCTCGAATCGCTCAGGCGTCTGAGGCAGCGCTCCAGCTGATCGGCAACCGCGCCACCACAATCCCGGTGGCGTCCCGCACCACGAGCGTCCAGCCGCCGCCGAGGTCGTGGGCGCAGACCTCGTCGGCCATCTCCCGGATGACGCTGCGCGCCTCGGCCAGGGCCTCGGTGAGATCGGCGGCGTCCACGCCCTCGTGGTCGCGGATCGTCTCCCTGCCGTTCTCGACGTCGAAGTAGAACCGGATGGGCAAAGACGATCCCCCGTGATTGATGCCCTCGGAGGGCCGTCCCGTCCTGGATGCGCGGCCCGACGCGCCCGACGGAAATCATCTGGAGACATAAAGTTTAATAAATATCAAAGCTGATTTCGCCTGGTCCGTTGCAATAATGTCTGATTTTTTCTGCACTCGAACAATATAGGTATCGATCATTACCCATTTGATCATGGTGGTGTGGCGAAAGGCGGTACCGCGCTGCGCCCGCCCTGGCCCCCCGGTCAGCCACGGGGATCCCGGCCGGGGCGCATAAATCCGCCGCCCTGGGACGGTGCGGCGCGCGCCTACGCCCTTTTAGTGTCGTGCGCCGGGCGCGCTTCACGCCATGGTCGGCCTGGGCCCGGGAGACCGCGAATCCCGGGGGCGGCGGCAGGACGAGCGATGGCGAAGCAGATCGAGGCCGATGCGCGGACGGCGCCCGTGGACATCTCGTTCCTCATGGCCGCCCACAATGCCGCCCCGTGGATCGAGACCGCGATCCGCTCGGCCCTCGATCAGGCCGGCGTCGCGGTCGAGGTGCTGGTGGTGGACGACGGGTCTACGGACGGGACCGCTTCCGTGCTGGCGCGGCTGGCGGCGGCCGACCCGCGTATCCGCCCGATCCCCCTCGACGCCGCACGCACGCACGCGCCGCGGGGCCCGTCGGCCGCCCGGAACGCCGCCCTGGCCGCCGCACGGGGACGCTGGGTGGCGATCCTCGACGCGGACGACCTCATCGTCCCGGACCGGAGCCGCACGCTCCTGGATCTCGCCGCCGCCACGGATGCCGACCTCATCGCCGACAACCCGATCCCCTTCACCGGGGCCTTCGATCCGGGCGGGGCCGGCATGCTGGACCGCGGCCGCGAGCCCTACCTGTTCACGGTCGAACTCGCGCAGTACCTGACCTGCAACCGGATGCTCACCCCGGGGGTGAAGCTCGGCTATCTCAAGCCGATGCTGCGGGCCGACGTCGTGCGCCGGCACGGCCTGCGCTACGTGGATACGGTCCGGGTCGGCGAGGACTTCCTGTTCTGCGTGGCGGCCCTCGCGGAAGGCGCCCGCTTCGTCGTGAGTTCCTATGCGGGCTACGGGTATCGGCGGGGCCCGGCCTCGCTGTCCCACCGGCTGCGGCTCGCCGACATCGAGCACCTCGACGCGGCCTTCGCGGCCTATGCCGAGGGCGGCGCCCTGGCCGGGCACCGGGCGCGCTCCGCCGGGATCCGGCAGGCCAGCCGCGCCTATCGCGACAGCCTCGCCACCGCGCAGGTCATCGCCCGGGTGGTGGAGGCCGCGGAGGGCGGCCGGTGGCTCCGGGGCGCTGCCCTGGCGCTGGCCCGGCCCCGGGCCTGGCGGTTCCTGACCAGCTCGCTGATGGCCGCGGCGGGCAAGCGCGCCGGCCGTCGCCTGCGCCCCGCGATGCCGGACGCCCTTCCGGCCGGACCACGGTGAGCCCCATGCGCCTGTGCCTCTGCATCTGCACCTGCGAGCGTCCGGCGGGCCTGGCGCTGCTGCTCAAGGCCATCGACCGGCAGCGGCTAGGCGACCTCGCCGAATCCGCCCTGCGGATCCTGGTGGTCGATAACGGCCGCAGCGACGCCGCCATCCCGGTGGTGGAGGCCTACCGCACCGCCGGCCGCTTCCCGATCACCTACGCCCGCGAGGCGGTCCGGGGCCTGGCGGCGGTGCGCAACCGCAGCCTCACGGCGGCCGCCACGCTCGGCGCCGACTGGATCGCCCTGATCGACGATGACGAGGTTCCGGACCGCGACTGGCTGCGCAGCCTGCTCGACACGGCGCGGCGGACCGGCGCCCCGGCCTGCGTCGGCCCGGTGGTGCCGCTGTTCGACCGGGTCCCCCCGGCCTGGGCGACGACCGGGGGCTTCTTCGCCAAGACCCTGCCGGTCCGCGATGGACTGGTGGCGGACGCCTACACGGCGAACGCGCTGCTGGACCTCCGGGTGGTGACGGCGCTGGGCCTGTCCTTCGACATGCGCTTCAACACCCTGGGCGGCGAGGACACCATCTTCTTCCGGTCGCTTCTGCTTGCCGGGCACAGGATCGCCTGGGCGCCCGACGCGATCGTGTACGACAGCATCCCGGCGCACCGGATGCGGGTGCGCTGGCTGCTGGCGCGCTGGTACCGCAGCGGCAGCGTCGAGGCCTATCTCGGCCGCCTCCGGCCGGAGACGGTGAGCGGGCGGCTCAGCAACGCGGCCCGGGGCCTGGCCCGCCTCGGCGGGGGCGCGCTCCGTCTCGGGATCGCCGGGCTGTCGCTCCGGCCCGCCACCCTGGTCGGCGGCTTCTACACCCTGTGCCGGGGCGCCGGGCTGCTCGCCGCCGTGCTCGGCCTGAGCTACCGGGAATACCATCCCTCCCGGCACCGGTAAGTACGGGCTTCCAAGGGGTTCGGCCCTTTGGCGGGGTGATGGGGCGGCACGTTGAAGGCGCGCGCGGCGGTGTCGAACGCCGACGCGGCCGATGCCGCCTGCATCATGCCCGCCTGCGCCATGTCCCCTCGCGTCATGCCCGCGCGCAATCGTTCCGCAATGCAGCGTGTTTGATCGCACCGCACGCACCCGGCCGAACCGGCATCATCGTTGCAGATGGTTCGCAGGGCCTCACCCGAGGCCCGCCGCACGATGAAAGGGGTGCACGCTATGGTCCTGAAGGGTTACTCTTACGCGATGATCGGCGCCTTCGCGGGCGGTCTCGCCATGACGGTGGCCGGTTCGGCCGGAGTTCTGTTCGGCCTGTAAGCCCGCACGGGCGGCCGGCCACGACGCAACGGATCCGCGGCGGGGTGAGAGCCCCGCCGTTTCCATGAGCGGAGGCAGGATGAGGCGCGCCTGCCGAAGCGGTCCGCGTTGCGGCTCACGGATGGATCGGCCCGCCGTGCTCAACGACGATGGGTATCGCAGCGCAGGAGCCGTTGTCGAACAGCGCGAAGACGCCACATTGCGAGCCAAAGATTTGAGAACTGTGGTGGCCGACGCCCGGCACCTCCAACAAGGATTGCCGCAGCGCCCCGGCCGCAGCCATCGTCTTCACAAACGCGATCCCGCGTTGGAGCCGGCTCAGACCTTGCGCTTCAGCCGCACAGCTTCGGTCTAGTTGAGGATGATTTGGATCGTTGTCGTCTGTTCCAAGCAGATAAACGATGTCTTTGGCTAGATATTCCGTCCATAAAGACTCTGGATCTGACAACTGAGTCGCGTAGCGCGGCAAGCCAGTGTCCAGTCCGTATGCCCAGCGGTTGACGGCGCTGCATCCTGGCGCGGGTGCGAAGGGCCGCGCGGCATCAAAATAAAGGTAGTCGGAAGGATTGGCGACGACGTAGCGGATGTGGACACCGGCTGTCCGCAGTGGGGCCTGCCCATGCCCGACGGCCGCGTAACGTTGAACGAACCTGCCACCGGCCGAATGACCGGCGACGACGACCTTTCGCAAGTTCGGGAAAGTCTGCCGATCTGCGAGCCGGTCGAGGATCGCATCGAGAACATCGAACGAACTGATCGAGGCCGGTGCCGCGGCGTCCCGTCCGATCGCCCAGTCATTAGGCCCCCAACGCAGGGTCGTGTCCGGGAGATGGTGGGCTGCGATATCGGCCTGGATCAGGAACTGTGGCGTGATGACGAGTGCATCGTCAGCAGCCATCCCGGCTCGAGCGACAGCATACTCCCCCGAGCGCAGGTCGCGACGTGGCCACCCATGGATGACGATCACTGCGCGCCGGATGCCGGGCTGCGACACGGTCCAGTCTTGCGTCACATGCAGCGGGACCACTCCAACGCCCTGCCGCGCCCTGACTTCCAGCCGAGCATCTTGCACGACTGGCACAGGCGTCAGAACTTCCGGGTCCATCTCGGCCTGGGCCGATTGTAGGGCACTCATCACCCCCACAATCAGCATCAAGGGCGTGAGCAGACAGCGAGGTGAGCGCATGGGCATCGCCAAGTGAGCCTTGTCCTGGACCGAGTCCTGCTCCGACCGCCCACTACCTGTAAATGTCCGGCGACGCAGTCCTGCTGCTGAAGGCCGAGATCTTGCGAAAACTCCAGCGTTCTGCACCGAGGCAAAACAGCCATCTATGGCGGCGCATTGAAGATTCACCTCGGGCCTGAAACGGCTCCAGAGTGGTTAAACTGAGGCGTATACGGACGCGATATTTTAATTCAACCGTCTATACGGCAAATCAGCTTGCATGCATTCCAACTTTCCTCGGGAATATCTTGAAACATCTCCAGATCACCCGATCGCGAATCAGTTTTGTTGCCAACCTGCAACAGTCCGGTGCGGCAGGATGAACGGCTGGTCCGGGCCGGGGATTTTTCCGACCGGCCAGCGCACCCCGAACACCCGGGCGATCAGGTCGTCGCGGAGCACGTCCGCGGGCCGCCCGGTGGCGACCAGCCGGCCGGCTTCGAGCACCAGCAGCGTATCGGCGTAGGCAGCCGCGAGGTTGAGGTCGTGCAGGATCGCCACCACGGCGACGCCCGAGGCCGCCAGCGCCGCGGCGGCCTCGAGGAGAGCGCCCTGGTGGTTCAGGTCGAGGCTGGCGGTGGGCTCATCGAGGAACAGCACTTGGCCGTCCGCGACCGTGCGGCCGGCCTCCATCTGGCACAGCACCCGGGCGAACTGCACCCGGGCCTGCTCGCCGCCCGACAAAGTCGGGTAGGCCCGGGTCGCGAGATGGGCGACGTCGGCCCGGTCGAGGGCCCGGGCCAGGATCGCGTCCCGGTCGCGGGCCTTGAGGCCCCGCCCGATGCCGTCGAGGCCGATCCGGGCCACGTCCGCCGCGGCGAACGGGAAGGCGAGGCGCGTGGCCTGCGGCAGCACCGCCCGCATCGCGGCGAGCCGCCAGGCCGGGATCCGCTCCACCGCCTCGCCGCCGTAGGCGACCTGCCCGCTCGTCGGGCGCAGCTCGCCGCAGAGCAGGCGCAGCAGGGTCGACTTGCCGGCGCCGTTCGGGCCGACGATCACCTGCAGGGAGCCGGCCGCCACGGACAGGGACACGTCGCGCACGAGGTCGCGACCGGCCACCGTGACGGTGAGGTCGCGGGCACGGAGCAGGGTCGGCTCAGGCATCGGCGGCGACCCGCGCCCGGCCGAGCAGCAGCCACAGGAACACCGGTGCGCCGACCAGAGCGGTGACGATCCCGATCGGGAGCTCGGCCGGTGCCGCGACCAGCCGGGCGACGACGTCGGCCAGCACCAGGAACGCGCCGCCGAGCAGCGCCGAGGCCGGCAGCAGCAGGCGGTGCTCGGGGCCGATCGCCAACCGCAAGGCGTGCGGCACCACGAGGCCGACGAAGCCGATCACCCCGGCCCCCGCCACGCTGGCGCCGACCGCGATGGCGACCAGAACGATGCAGGTGCGCTTCAGACGCTCCACCGGGATCCCGAGATGGAACGCCTCCGCCTCCCCGAGCACCAGCGCGTTGAGGCCGCGGCCTAGGAACGGAACGGCGAGCAGCACCGGCAGGATCAGCGGCGCCGAGGCCGCGAGCTTGCCCCAGGTGGCACCACCCAGGCTGCCCAACGACCAGAACGTGAGATCGCGGAGTTGCCGGTCGTCGCTGGCATAGGTCAGCAGGCCGGTGAGCGCGCCGCTCAGCGCCCCCAGGGCGATGCCGGCGAGCAGCATCGTCGCCACCGCGGTGCGCCCGGACCGCGTCGCCAGCCCGTACAGGATCAGGGTCGCGCCCAAGCCCCCCACGAAGGCCCCGGCCGGCAGGACCAGGTAGGGCAGCGGCCCCGGCAGGCCGAAATGGGCGAGCAGCCGGTCGCCCAGCACGATGATGCAGGCGGCGGCCAATCCCGCCCCCGACGAGACCCCGACGAGCGCCGGGTCGGCCAGGGGGTTGCGGAACAGCCCCTGCATCAGCGCCCCCGAGACCGCGAGCCCCGCGCCGATCATCAGCCCCAGCAGGGTCCGGGGCAGCCGGATGTTGAGCACCACCAGGGCGTCGCGCGCCAGCGCCGGATCGCTCCCGCCCCCGGTCAGCACCGCCAAGACCCGCTCTGGCGGGATCCGGATCGCCCCGAGGCTCACCGACAGCAGCGCGATTGCCAGCATCAGCCCGGCGAGCGCCGCCAACACCCACGGCAGGGCGGCGCGGCGGCTCAGCATCCCAGCGGCCCGCTCACGACTCGGGACGCCTTGCGGGACATCCGCTCCGCTCTCTCAGGCAAAACAAGCGCGGCCCCCTCACTCACCCGGCAGGCCCGGGTAGATCGCGCGCATCAGCTCGGTGGCGGCCTGCGGGGTGCGCGGGCCGAAGCCGAGGAGATAGAGGCCGTCCATGGCGATCAGCCGGCCCTGTGCGGCGGCCGGGGTCCGGCCCAGGGCCGAATCGGGGGCGAACACGGTCTCGGGCTTGGGCGGCTCCGGGCCGTTCTGCATCATCACCACGGCGTCGGGGGCGGCGGCCACGATGGCCTCGTCGGTCATCGGCTTGAACCCGGCGACGCCCGCGGCCGCGTTGGTGATGCCGGCGAGCGCCAGCATGCCGTCGGCCGTGGACCCGGTGCCGCCCACGACCGTGCGGCCGTCCTGGAGGGAGAGGACGAGGATCCCCCGGGCCGGCGTCTCGATCCGCGCGCGCCTTTTCGCGACCTCGGCGAAGCGGGCGCGGACCTCGGCGGCGAGGGATCCGGCCTCCCGGTCCAGGCCGGCCAGACGCCCGATGACGGCGATCTTGTCGAGGACGCCCTCGGGGTTCGGCGGCTCGGTCACGGTCTCGACGCGCAGGCCGGCCTCGCGCAGCTGCGCCAGCACCGCGGGCGGGCCGGCGCCCTCGGCAGCGATCACGAGGTCGGGTCCGCAGGCGAGCAGCCCCTCGGCGGAGAGCGCCCGCAGGTAGCCGACATTCGGCTTCTCGCGCAGGGCCTCGGGCGGATACAGGCTGGTGGTGTCGACCGCGACGATCCGCGGGCCGGCGCCGAGGCGATACAGGATCTCGGTGACGGCGCCCCCGAGGGCGGCGATGCGGCCGGCCGGCGCCGGATCGGCTTTGGCGGCGCCCCCGCGCGGGGCGAGCGCGGTCGCGGCGGCGGCGGCCAGGAGGAAGCGGCGCGACCAGGCGGGGGATGGCGTCATTTGGTCAGGATCAGCTTGTCGTTGGCGGTGATGCGGAGCCGGTATCGCTGGCCGGCGTGGCGGATGACGAGCTCGCGGCGCCCCTGCACGAGGCTCGCCGGGACGATCTCGCCGTCCCGGTCCAAAGCCAACGCTTCAAAGGCCAACGCTCCCGTGGCCAACGCCCGAACCCCGGTCCGCGGATCCCCGCGGCCCGGGACGCGTGCGCCCAGATTGTCATCCCCGTCCGGACCGGACATCTTTGGAAGGCCTCGGCTTCGTTCTTTGTAACACTTCAAAATACAAAGAGACATGGCAGAGATCGAACCATAGGGGCGATCAGCGGCAGATACCAGAGCCTTCCCGGCCAGGATAAGCTTGCGCGGATATCAGTCTCATCTGTCCGATCTTCGCCGCGATCATCGCGGCACGTCCGGGCCGGAACGGCTCAAGACTGGACCACGCGCCGCGAAGCGCGTCCCGTGGTCGGTCGATACGGCGATGCCGGCGTCGAGGACCGCCGCGGTTTTTCCGGCGCACGCGGCCCATCAAGGCGCGGCGCAAGCGGGCTCGACAGAGATTCGCGGCCGCAGGTGGCGGGGCGGCGCCGGGACGCTGACGGACCGAGCGGCGCCGCCTCAGCCGAACAGGGGCAGGCCCGCGCCGATGATGACGAGCCCGAGCACGATCAGGCTGCCGCCCGCATTCTCCAGGGCCGCCTGCTGCACGGAGCGCTTCGGGGCGATGCCCGCGAGGGTCGCACCGGTCACCAGGCAGATCACGCTCAGGATGGTCATGACAGCTGCCCCGGCGGCCGAATTGGACACGCGCAACGGTTTCGGTGCCGATATGGATGCAGAGCCGACGTTAACGAATGGCCTACACCGGTTCCCGGGTGCGGGGCGACGGCCCGGTCCGAGGGCCGGCATAGCGCCTCGATCCGGCGGGCGGTTTTGCGGCCGGATGCGGCTAGAGCCGGTCCCCACTTCGGCGGCGCGCGCCCTAAGCTGGCGGGAAGCGCCCGGGATCGACCTCGATGGCGACGCGGTCGGCGCCGAGCGCGGAGAACCGGATGCCGGCGCCCTCGAAGGCCTGGCGCACGGCCTGGCGGATCTTCGGACGCGGGCCCTCGCCGAACTCCTCCATCCGCCGGACGCTGGAGCCCGAGACCCCAGAGGCCGCGGCGAGGTCCTGGATCGACCAGCCGAGGACCGCCCGCCCCCCCCGGATCAGCGGCCCGATCGCGGCATCCGGCACCGCGTCGCGCGCGTCGTCCGGCACGGCGAGCACGAGGCCGAACCATTCACGCACCGCTCCGTCGGGCCCGGCCTGCGCCGCGCCGCGGCTGCTGAACCGGCGATACGTCCCGTCCGCACCGCGGACACGGTACTCCGCGCGGTAGGGCGCGCCGGTGGTCCGGGCGGCCTGCCAGGCGGCCAGGGCGACGCGGCGGTCGTCGGGATGGAGCGCGTCGAGCCAGCCGAACCCCGCCATCTCGGTGGCCGTCTGCCCGGTCAGGCGCTCCCAGCCGGCCGCCATCTCGATCTCCCCGGCGGGATGGGCCGACCAGGTCGCGGCGGTGATCGCGCGCAGGACGCCGGTCTGGCGCCCCTGCATCCAGGCCGCGATCTGCCGGGCTTCGTGGGTGGCCGTGGTGTCGAGCAGGACGCCGTCCGTGCGGGCGGGCAGCGCATCCGGTCCGAGCACCACGCCGGTCTTCAGGGCGACCCACCGGACCGTCTGGTCGGGCCGGATGATCCGGAATTCCCGGTCGACCACGTGGCCGAGCTGGATCAGGTCCCAAAGGTCCGCCTGGGCGGCCTGGTCGTCGGGATGGATCAGCCGGCGGAACAGGCCGCGCAGGTCGTCCGTGGCCGGAAGCCCGGTCACCCGGTGGAAGCCGGGGGAGCCCCACAGCCCCCGGGTCGCGATCTCGAGCGACCAGAAGCCGACCCCGCCGCGCTCCTCGACCAGCTTCAGCATCTGGTAGGACGACAGAGGAATTCCCTCGATGATATTATCGTTGTCGAACGCAGAAACAGGATCATGCTTCATCTAAAATAACTCAAACTCAGCATTTAACGATCAGATCAGACCGTATAAAGGTCTATATTTAGCGCACAGCGATGTCCGCCGAACAGTATTTCGTCCCTGGATCTAGTAACGCAGCCACGACCGTCTCCGCTAGCGCAAGCTGAGCAGTGCTTCGCTGCGGTGCCGGCATGCCCCCGGGTGCCCCATCCCATGAGGTCCGGGCGGGTGGCTCGGCCGAGGCCGGCCGACGGGCCGTCTACTTAAAGTTCCCGATCGCCTCCAGGCCGCAGCAATCTCCACCAGTGATCCGGAGCGGTCACGTGTGCCGTTGGCTAAGTGAGCCGATTCTGATCAATCTCAAGGGGGGACCAACATTTTTATGAACCGTCTGAGCAGATTTCAATCAGAAAAAAACTTGTGACTCAGCGCATTCTGGATAAAGATTATGAGGTCATTAGTTTATGCGTGTCACATTATATTCACGTAACCGTAATTCTCGACAATATGTATTATGTACCGGTAAATATAGCTTCAGAACCAGCCGAAAACTCGCACACCCGTCACGCGTCTACTTGAATACCAGCACACCCGCTTCTTCCGAGGAGCGGGAAACCCTCTGACCCCGATACCAAGGCGTCGACACATGGCTCTCGCGAAGAAATCCGCCATCCACTCCTTCCCGGCCGCGACTGCCCCGCGGGAGAACGTGCCGGCCTCCGCGGGTCGATCGCACCTCGTCGCCGAGGCGGAGAAGCGCAAGGCCCGGACCTTCGCGCGCCAGCAGAAGGCCGCCGAGCGGATCGCCTCGGCCACCGCCGAGCTGTCCAGCGGGATCGCCGAGGCGGCGGCCGCCGCCGAGGAGCTGCGCAAGGCCTCCGAGTAGATCGGCGTCGGCGCCGAGGAGGCCGCGGGCGCCGCCCAGGAGACCATGAAGGCGGTGAGCCAGGGCGGGGCCCTGATCCAGGCCGCCAAGGAGAACGCCACCAACTCCCTGCGCAAGACCGAGGCCCTGTCCGGTCTCGTCGTCGAGACCGCCGCGCAGATCGGCGCGTCGGTCGCGGCCATCGTCAAGGCGTCCGAGCGCCAGGAGGCATCGGTGAAGCTGGTCGAGGAGCTCGACCGGCAGGCCAGCGCCATCGGCGAGATCGTGAAGGCCGTGGCCCGGATCGCCGACCAGACCAACCTGCTGGCGCTGAACGCCGCCATCGAGGCGGCTCGGGCCGGCCAGCACGGCAAGGGCTTCGCGGTGGTCGCCGACGAGGTGCGCACCCTGGCCGAGACCAGCGAGAAGTCCGCCCGCGACATCCAGGCGCTCGTGGCGCAGATCCAGGCCGACGTGAAGGTCGCGGCCGACGGGATCAGCCAGTCGGCGAGCTCGGCCCGCTCTCAGGTCGAGACCGGCCGGGCGGTCAGCGGCCAGCTCGCGCGGGTCCGCACCGACATGGCCGAGATCATCGAGGGCTGCAACGAGCTGGCCCGGGCCGCCGAGGAATCGGCCACCGCCGCCACCGAGGCGCAGAAGGGCGCGGAGATCATCGCGGCCGCCGCCGAGGAGCAGAGCGCGGCCTGCCAGGAGGCCGGCAAGATGGTCGAGCAGCAGACCACGGCGCTGTCGCAGAGCGAGGATGCCGCCCAGGAGCTGTCCGGCCTCGCCGAGGAGCTGAAGAACAGCACCAATATCGGCAAGAGCGCCGAGGAGGTCGCCTCCGCGGCGGAAGAGCTGTCCAGCGCCGTCGAGGAGATCAACCGCGCCGCCGGACAGGTCACGATCGCCCTCGACGAGATCACCAAGGGCGCGCAGCAGCAATCGGCCGCGACCCAGCAATCCTCGGCGGCGATCGCACAGATCGAGCGGCGCGCCCAGGTGACCCAGACCCTGGCGGCCGCCGCCGTGGAGAAGGCGCAGGTGATCTCGGAGTCGCTGGCCGAGAACAAAAACCTGGTCGACGCGATGATGGAGGGCCTGCAGCAATCCGTCGAGGCGGGCCGCGTCAGCCGCGATCAGGTCGCCGCGCTGGAGCAGGTCAGCCGGCGCATCGACAAGATCGTCGACGCGATCACCACGGTCTCGATCCAGACCAACATGCTGGCGGTCAACGGCTCGGTCGAGGCGGCCCGCGCGGGTGAGTTCGGCAAGGGCTTCGCCGTCGTCTCGACGGACATCCGAAACCTCGCCCGGGATTCCGCCGAGAACGCCGAGCGGATCAAGGACACGGTCAAGGCCATCCAGGACACGATCGTGTTCGTGCGCGGCGATATCCAGGAGATCGCCGACGGCGCCGCCAGCGAGGTCGAGAAGAGCGGCGCCATCTCCCGCAACTTCGACACTGTGATCAAGGACATGGCCGAGGTGCTGGGCGGCAACCGGGAGATCCTGAGCGGCGCCGACGGCATCACCCGCATGGTCCGGGAAGTCCAGACCGCGATCGAGCAGGTCGCCGCCGCGGCCCAGCAGGCCGCCCGCACCTCCGCGGAGGCCGGGATCGCCGCCAGCGAGCAGGGCAAGGGCGCCGAGCAGCTCGCCGCCGCGATCGAGGAGATCGCCTCGCTCGCCGACGAGCTCCAGGCCGCCTGAGCCGAACCGCCCGGGGAGCGAGAGACCGACCATGGCAAACGCAGCAGCTCAGGCGGTGCAGGCGCCGGATTCCGGGTTCACGCCCGATCCGGGGGAGGCCGCCGCGCAGCCGGACCACGCGGACGGCCGCAGCGAGGCCCGCCAGTTCGTGATCTTCCACGTCGAGACGGAGATGTTCGCCGTCGCGCTGGCCGACGTGCAGGAGATCATCCGGATCCCCGAGGTGGTGCGGGTGCCGTTCAGCCCCGCCTCGCTGCTGGGGCTGGCCAACCTGCGCGGCACGGTCCTGCCGGTGCTCAACCTGCGGGACGTGTTCGCCTTCCCGCCGGTGCTCAACGACGACGCCACCCGGGTGGTGGTGCTCGACCAGGGCAATCCGATCGGCCTCGTGGTCGACCGGATGGCGAACGTGGTCACGGTCGATCCCGAGCGGATCGAGCCGACCTCGGCGATCGAGGGCAGCGTCGACACCAGCCTCCTGACCGGGATGATCAAGGGCGAGGACGGCCGGTCCATGGTGATGATCCTGGACGCGGCCCAGCTGGTGAGCCGCGAGTTCAGCCAGATCGCCACCAAGGTCCGCCGGGCCGCCGGCCAGGTGCAGGGCGCCGACCCGGCTTCGTCCGCCCGGGCCGAGGTCGAGGCGGACGAGGACCAGCTCGTGAGCTTCGAGGTGGCGGGGCAGGAATACGCCTTCCCGATCGAGCGGGTGCAGGAGATCGTGCAGCTGCCCGAGCGCCCCACCCACGTCCCGAACGCACCCTCCCACGTGCTCGGGGTGATCACCCTGCGCAACCGCCTGCTGCCGCTCGTGTCCCTGCGCGAGATGTTCGGCCTCCCGGCCAAGGAATTCACCGAGACCAACAAGGTCGTGGTGGTGTCGCTGGGCGAGGGCGGGACCCTGTCGGTCGGCGTCGTGATGGACAGCGTCAAGGAGGTGCTGCGGGTCAGCCGCAACCTCGTCGAGGCGATGCCGGCCCTGCTGTCTCAGGACGGCGGCATGGACGAGATCCAGGCGATCTGCCGGCTGCAGGAGGGTCGGCGGCTGGTCTCCGTCCTGTCGGTCGAGAAGATGTTCGACACCACCGAGCTGCGCAAGCTGGCTGCCACGGAGAACGAGGGCATGAGCGCCGACGGACGACAGGACGGAGACGAGCGCCAGGACGCCGCCGACGAGGAGCAGTTCGTGGTGTTCCGCCTGATGGGCGAGGAATACGGCGTGCCGATCGAGGCCGTGCAGGAGATCGTCCGCGTGCCGGACGAGCTGACCCGGATCCCGAAGGCGCCGGCCTTCGTGGAGGGGGTGATCAACCTGCGCGGCATCGTGCTGCCGGTGGTGGACCAGCGCCGCCGCTTCAACCTCGCCGAGGCGGAGCGCAACGACCGCCAGCGGATCATGGTCTTCACCGTCCGCGGCGTCCAGACCGGCTTCATCGTCGATTCGGTCTCGGAGGTGATGCGGATCTCGGCCAAGGCGATCGGCGACGCGCCCAACCTCTCGGACACGCAGACGCGCCTGATCCGCCGGGTCGCCAACCTGGAGAGCCAGAAGCGCATGGTGCTGCTGCTCGACACGATGCAGCTCCTGGACACCCAGGAAGCCGCCGCCGTCCGGCTCAGCACCCATTGAGCGCGGGTCCGGGCCCCGGCTCGGCCCGACGCCCCCTCATCCCGTCACCCTGGCGAGACCCCGCATGATCCGAGCCCTCGTGGCCGATGATTCCGCGTTGATGCGCAGGCACCTCACGCAGCTCCTCGAGTCGGCGGGCGGCTTCACGGTCCAGACGGCCCGCAACGGCCTCGAGGTCCTGGAGGCGCTGCGGACCTTCGATCCGCACGTGATCACCCTCGACGTCAACATGCCCGAGATGGACGGGATCACCTGCCTGTCGCGGATCATGAGCGAGGATCCGCGGCCGGTGGTGATGGTCTCGTCGCTGACCGAGCAAGGTGCCGAGACGACCCTGCAGGCGCTGAGCCTCGGGGCGGTGGACTTCGTGCAGAAGCCCGGCGGCACGATCTCCCTGTCGATCGACCGGATCCACCGCGAACTCCTGATGAAAATCCGCAGCGCCGCGACCACCCGGGTCCGCCGCAGCACCGGCCTGCGCGGGCGCCTGGCCGCCCAGCGCCGGCGCGCCACGCCGGAGCCGCCGCCCCGG
>NZ_VRVA01000298.1:0-863 GCF_008039945.1 Methylobacterium sp. WL64 | reverse complement strand
AGAGCGCCTAACAGAACCGTCTGATCTGGTTGAGAGTGATGAGGCTGGCGGCGAGGCTCGTGAAGGCCTCGTAGATGTCTGCGCGTCGCTCGTAGCGGATGGGCAATCGACGGAATCGGTTGAACCAAGCGTGGGTGCGCTCCACGACCCAACGATGACGACCGAGTTTCTCGCTGCTCTCGATGCCCCTACGTGCGATGCGCGGCACGATCCCCCGCACCCGGCACTCCTGGCGGCGGGGTCTGGCATCGTAAGCCTTGTCAGCGTGCAGCTTGTCTGGACGACGTCGCGGTCGTCCGCGCCGACCGCTCCGCACAGACGGGATGGCATCGAGGGTGGCCGCCATCATGACGGTGTCGTGCCGGTTGGCACCGCTCAGGCAGAAGCCGAGCGGCGTGCCGCGCGCGTCGGTGACGAGATGGCGCTTCGTGCCCGGCTTGCCCCGATCCGTCGGGTTCGGGCCGGTGGCAGGCCCCCCTTTTTGGCCGGGACAGACGCGCTGTCCAGGCAAGCCCGGCTCCAGTCGATCTCCCCTGCTGCGTGCAGGCGCTCCAGCAACAAGTCATGCAGACGGCTCCAAACGCCCGCCGCCTGCCAATCCCGCAGTCGCCGCCAACAACTCATGCCGGAGCCGCAGCCCATCTCGGCCGGCAGCATTTCCCACGGCAGCCCCGAGCGCAGCACGAACAGGATGCCCGTGAGTGCGGCCCGGTTCTCAATTGGACGACGCCCGCCCTTCGGACGCGGCCGAGGCGGCGGGAGGAGCGGCGCGATCTCATCCCAGAGATCATCGGGGAGAAGCAGTCTGGCCATGCCAAACCAACGCTGAAAACCAAGCTCGGTGCCGTTCTGTTAGGCGTTCT
>NZ_VRVA01000297.1:0-870 GCF_008039945.1 Methylobacterium sp. WL64 | reverse complement strand
CACCGCCCCTCCACCGAGCCGGTGATCGGCATCGGCGACATGGTCTCGGTCTCGGTCTGGGAGGCCGGTTCCGGCGGCCTGTTCTCCGGCCCGCTGGTGGCCGACCGCTTCTCCGCCGGCTCCAAGTCCGCCCTCATCCCCGAGCAGCCGGTCGGCCGCGACGGCGCGATCTCGGTGCCCTATGCCGGGCGCATCAAGGTCGCCGGCCGCCGGCCCCAGGACGTCCAGGGCCTGATCGAGAACGAGCTCGCCGGCAAGGCGATCCAGCCGCAGGTGCTGGTCTCGGTCACCCGGCCGATCAGCCAGGCGGTGACCGTCACCGGCGAGGGCGCCGCCGGCGCGCGTCTGCCGCTGTCGGGCCACGGCGACCGCATCCTCGACGTCATCGCGTCGGCGGGCGGCAACCGCTCGCCGGTCTCGGAGACCTTCGTGCGCCTGTCGCGTGGGCCGCTCACCGCCACGGTGCCGCTGACCACGGTGGTGTCGAACCCCAAGGAGAACATCTACCTGCGGCCCAACGACGTGCTGACCCTGGTGCGCGATCCGCAGACCTTCCTGGCGGTGGGCGCGCTCGGCCAGGCGACCGAGCTGCCGTTCCAGGCCGACGGGATCACCCTGGCCCAGGCGCTCGCCAAGGCGCGCGGCCTGTCGGACTTCGCCGCCGACCCGGCCGGCACCTTCATCTTCCGGTTCGAGCCCGCCAGCGTGGTGCGCCGCCTCAACCCGGCCACCAAGCTCACCGGCACCCCGCTGGTGCCGGTGGTGTACCGGATCAACATGCGCGACCCCAACAGCCTGTTCACCACCCAGGCGTTCCGCATGCGCAACCGCGACCTGATCTACGTCTCGAACGCCCCGTTCACCGAGGTC
>NZ_VRVA01000296.1:0-892 GCF_008039945.1 Methylobacterium sp. WL64 | reverse complement strand
AACTGCGCAATCGCGCGGACAAGGCTCACTTAAAAGCAGGCGAAACCCGGAAACCCGAGAAACAAGTCGTCCTGCGGAAGCGCTTCAGGTTGTACGCAGAGGCAGCCTTTCATCTCAGGCAACACCTTCACCGCAAAGACGACAAGTAGTTCGAGTATGATATTATCGGGCGAACGGTGCGTCGGGCTTATCGGCCGGATGGTGTTGCGGCCCGTCGTAGTCGACCGATGGGACTGACCGCGTCGGGGCCGGCGCATCCTTGAAGGCATCGGCTGAGGTCGCCGTCACCCGTTGATATGCCCCGTCATGGACGCGGCGCATGATCGAATGCGCGAGGGAGGCCGTCTTTGGATCGGTCGCCGCCAGATCGACGGCGGCGAAGGCTTCCTTGAGCAGCGTTTCCGCGATTAGGAGCCAGTCGGCCGCTGCGCCGTCCTGCCGGTCGAACAGTTTCAGCATGAAGGCGCGGACATGCGGCGCGGCCGTCAAGGCCGTTGTCGGTTTTTCCTGCCTTGCCGGTCGCGGCGTATAGCGTGGGCCTTTTGCCATACTCGAACTGTATATCCGAAAGATTAAAATCGGCTATACGCAACAACATTTCCCGAAATCTGTTCTATCTTTGTTCCTATTCATGGAGGCAACATAGATGGACTACAGCAAGATTTACCGGGACGTGGCCCATTTCGGCGTATGGGCGCATGACGGTGCCGATCACCACGGCAAGCAGGACGCCATGGCGATCCTCGCCGCCGCCGTCGAGCAGACCGAGGAGCGCGATTTCAGACACGACAGGGACGTGCTGGAGGCCCTCGACTATTTGACCGACCTTGCGGGCCGCCTTCCGCCAGCAACCGCCTACAGGGCCGCCCTGGCGATCCAGCACCCTATCGAG
>NZ_VRVA01000295.1:0-920 GCF_008039945.1 Methylobacterium sp. WL64 | reverse complement strand
TTCGGACGCGGCCGAGGCGGCGGGAGGAGCGGCGCGATCTCATCCCAGAGATCATCGGGGAGAAGCAGTCTGGCCATGCCAAACCAACGCTGAAAACCAAGCTCGGTGCCGTTCTGTTAGGCGTTCTTATTCCGAGTCACGTCGCGAGTAGCCGGACGGGGCGGACGCGTTCATACCTCGCCTCACGCATCGACGTCCTCCCGCCGCTGCGCTTTGCCGCCTCTGGCCCCTGGCTGCGAAGCGGACCCGTTGCGACCGAAGGAGACGTGCAGGCCTGCGACGAATGGATAGATCGTCGGCAGCACGATCAGGGTCAGCAAGGTCGAAGTGATCAGGCCGCCGATGACGACGGCGGCCAGCGGCCGCTGGGCCTCGGCGCCAGCGCTCGTGGAGATCGCCACAGGCAGGAAGCCCGGCGTCGCCACGAGTGCGGTCATCATCACCGGGCGTAGGCGGATCTCGGCGGCCCGCGTCGCGGTTTCTCGCGGATCGTCGCCCTTCGCCTCGATCTCGCGGATGGTGTTCGTGAGCACCACCCCATTGAGGATGGCGATGCCGAACGTCGTGATGAAGCCGATCGCCGCCGAGATCGAGAACAGCATCCCCCTCAGCGGCAAGGCGACAATGCCGCCGGTGGCGGCGATCGGGACGTCGAGGAATATCAGGCCGGCAAGCCGCAGGTCGCAGAACATCACCACGAGGAGCACAAGGATCGCGGCCATCGCCGCCGGCACCACGACCGAGAGCCTGGCCGTCGCCTGCTGCAGGTTCTGGTACCGGCCACTCTGGGTCATGAACCCATAACGGGTGGCACGGTTTGGTCGGGGCGTCGTTGGTTCTCCGAATGGAAGACCGAGGATGGCGCCGTTTGACCTGACGGATGCAGAGTGGGCGGTGATCGAGCCGCTGCTTCCGACAGA
>NZ_VRVA01000294.1:0-933 GCF_008039945.1 Methylobacterium sp. WL64 | reverse complement strand
CGCCGAGGGCGAGGCCGACATCCGCACCGTCGTCGATACCGCGCGCCTCGCAGGCCGCAGTCCCTTCGGCACCATTCTCAAGACCATCGGCGCCTGAAACCAGCCATCAATGGCGTGGGTAATTACTTTCGCACTGGTGTCTATGCGCATGCACTGAGCCTACCCAAGCACTTCGTGCAAGCGAGATGCTAGGGGTCTGAAGTGGCTCATGCCTAGATACCCAATTCGACCTCGAACTCGGCCATCTCCTTTTAGCGGACCGTGGCATCCACCGTCACGCCACGCCCAGAATGCCCGGCACAGATTGCCTCCTGACAGCCTGGCGAGTTGCGACAAGGTCATGATGACCTGCGACTGGATTAGATCCCGACACGAAAAAACACCCCAGGAGCGGGTGCTCCCAGGGTGTTGCCGACCTCACGGCCAGATTGATCGGGCTGGGGATCCGGAGGCCAACGAGTTGTCGGCACCTTCCGCGGCGGGGAGCGAGGAGGAGGACCAACACCTCTCGCCCGCCGGCCGCATCTCCCGGCGTTGAGGCCGGGAGCAGCGCGATCCGATACTAGTACGAGCCGAACTTGTAGTTCAGGCCGGCGCGGACGACGGCGAACTCGTCGTCGCGGCGACCGATGGCGCTGTAGGCCACCGGGACGAGGTTGGCGGCGTTGACGACCAGGGCACCCTGGTTGCGGTTGCCGCGCTCCAGGTTGACGTACAGACCTTCGATCTTGAACGTCACGGCCGAGGAGCGGAAGAAGTTCAGGAACGACTCGGTGGGGAGGGCGAACTCGACACCGCCGCCCACCGCGTAGCCGGTGCGGAAGCTGTCGTTGCCGGCGTAGCCGCCGAACGAGCGGTCGGCGCTGCCCGAGCCGTAGGCGAAGCCGCCGGTGCCGTACACGAGGGTGCGGTCGAAGGCGTAGCCGAGGCGGC
>NZ_VRVA01000293.1:0-936 GCF_008039945.1 Methylobacterium sp. WL64 | reverse complement strand
GCCGAGGCCATAGGGCTGGTATTAGTCTGCGTCTAGGGCGTAACATACAGCCTTTGAGAAAGCTAGAATGCCCAAGTTGCCGGGATAGGTTCGAGACAACTGTTTTTGATAAGATATATTGCTCGGATAAATGTTGCCAGCGTGTCAACACAATGCGTAAGTCAGCAAGGCTGATTAAAGGTCTTTCGGCTTCCGGAGTATACGTGACACGAAGGCAAAATTATTCCGGACGATGGAGGCCAGAAGAAATATCGGCATTGCGTGCTGACCCGTTGTGTAAATTGCCGGATCGCAGTCTTGCTGCCCAATGGAAAAAGTGTTTCAAACTCGGGATCAACAGAGATCGAAGCCTATACGCAGATAAAAATCGTTCACCGGAAGCCGCCCGTCAAAGAGCGGCTAGATCGCCAGCCAAATGGCGCCGACAGTCCTTTCGTCGCCGCGTTAGGGCGAACCCAGAGCCAACCTTGGCAGAGTTGCGAAACCTTGCGCGCGGCAATCCGCATGCCGAGGACTTGATCCTAGAGGGGTTCGCCACCGTCCTCCGTCTCGCGATCCCTGCCGCCGAGGCGTTCAAGCTAGCCAAAGCGGAGGTCAATCGCACGTCGGCCCAGCCCTTCAGGGAACAGTCGTTCAACCCCGACATCGACTATGTGGGCCGGGAGACCGGGCGCCAGGTGTCCAAAGCCTCCGACATTCGATCCGTTCGTGGAGAGAACTAACGAGCGCTGGAGCGACATACGGTCGAGATGTGCAAGGCCGGGCGAGCCGTGATGATATAGCTGCCCGGCCGGTGCGCCTATCGAATTCCTTGACGATCGTGTGCGAACGGCCTTCGAGGGGCAGCAGGCACACCGGAAGAGCAAGGCGGCATGACGCGTGAGATCGTCCTCGATACCGAGACCACCAGCACGGACCCCAAGGTTGAGCGCATCG
>NZ_VRVA01000292.1:0-958 GCF_008039945.1 Methylobacterium sp. WL64 | reverse complement strand
GCGCAGGAGATCGAAACCGGCGCGACCGTACATGCTCCGCTTGATCAGCTTGAGGCGGTTGACCTGCCCCTCGACGGGGCCGTTGCTCCAGGGCTCGACGATGGCGGCGCGCACGGCTGGCTCGTCCTGCCGGAGCCCGGTGACGAAGCCGCCGAGATCGGTCGCGGCTGCAGCTTCCAGCCAGGGCGTCAGTCCGGTGGGATCGTTCTGGCGCAGGAGCTCGGCGAAGGCGCGTATATCCTCGGCGGCCTGCTTCAGCTTCGGCGCGGCGCTGCAGAGCGCTTCGGTGAAGGCGAGATCCTCCCGAGACAGCGAGGTCGGGTCGGCGGTGAGCCAACGGGTGATGCGGCGCGTCGAGGGGACCCGGGCGGACGGTGATCTCGCAGGCGCATCCTGCCTCCGTCGTGAGGCCCAGCGCCGGACGATGTCGTAGCTGCCAATGAAGCCCTGCGCGTGCAACGCGCGGTGGAGGACGGTGGCGCTGTGCTGGCCCTCCCGCCAGCGTGCCTCGACGAAGGGCAGATAGCGATCGAGCAGGCTCGAACCCGGTGCGCGGCGGTAGGGCATGAACCGGCCCGCCCGCACCCAGCGGCGCACGGCGTTGCGGGATGCGCCGAGACGGCGAGCGATCTCTTTGGTCGGCAGACCTTCGCCGTGGAGGCACAGGGCCGCCTCGCAGCGGTCGCGTCGCCAGCTGCTCACGTTCGTTGGCGCTGTCTTCGTCTTCGCCAGATCAGGGGAGCCGGCGGGGTCGTGCACGGCGCGGTGCGCCACGCCTCGGATCTCGGACTGGTGCCGCTCGACGACGCCGCGCAGGGCCTCGGAAGCGTTGACGAGCAGGTGCCAGCGATCCGCGACCTGCGTCGCCGTCGGTGCTCCCGTGCGCGCGGCCTCGGCGTAGGGTCCCGAACGGTCACGGCTGACGACGGTCACGCTCGGATGGGCGGTGAGCCAGTCC
>NZ_VRVA01000291.1:0-978 GCF_008039945.1 Methylobacterium sp. WL64 | reverse complement strand
GCGCAGTTTTTTGATGACCTTTTTAAGTGCCTTATCGATTTTGCGACTGGTTTTCTCGACTTCAGCTTTCACGGCATCCTTGTGGTCCCTCATGGAAACGGGGGACGTGCTTTTTCTATCTGAAGACATTGCTATCATCCATCGGTCCGGGTGACAGGTCTTTATCAATTTCGGTTTAGGCCTTGTTCGCCGCGCGTCAGAAGGATGCGCTTCCAGAAAGACTCACGATCAAGGATAATTTTATCATCCGTTCGACTGGGACGATGCTCTAGCAGTGCAAATCGGAAGTGGGCCCGGCAATAGGCAAGGGTAGGGTCAGTTACCAAGGCGCGCAGCTCGACGTTGCCCCCGTGTCCGCTTCCTACATAAGCGCACCATCTCGACCAAATGCCTTGGTCACCGTAAGCCGACCCGACATATCGCTTTCCTGTCTTTGTATCGCTGATCAAGTATATACCCTTCATGCTTTCGAGGGCAGACATCCAATCAGGGCGCGCATTCCGTACGAGTGCTTCCAGCTCCTCAAACGAAAGATCTATGTCATCGTAGCCAGGAAATCGGCGGCCTGTGTACGCTTCACGCAAAATTTCCTGCACTTCAAAGGTTTGATAGTGGTTCTCGAAGTTTGCCCGGGTAGTGCGCTCACGGTACGAAGACCGTAGCTTGAGGCGGCCGATCATCCCCATCCCGGCCTCGGTCAAGGCAACTTCGTAACGATCTGTGTGCCGCGCAAGCACTTCGTAAATTCCGCCAAACAACCAGATGTCCGGTTCATGGTAAAACTGAAGTAGTGAGAAAATGTAACGGCGGTTGAAGTCGTTCCTGCCTGGGTAGTACTCCTGCCATCCCTGCCACTCCTGCCGGTCCCTTACAAAAACCTCAAGTGGCTGATCCCTACCATTCCATCTCGCGAAATGAACTTTGAAAGAGTTAGGATTTTCGATCGTCCAAATATCGATTAGAGCAATCATGATCCCT
>NZ_VRVA01000290.1:0-1019 GCF_008039945.1 Methylobacterium sp. WL64 | reverse complement strand
CTGGCTGAGACGGGCGGTGCGACGTTCACGGCCTACGACCAGATCGACAAGGCGCCGGAGGAGAAGGCGCGCGGGATCACGATCTCGACCGCGCACGTGGAGTACGAGACGGCCAACCGTCACTACGCGCACGTCGACTGCCCCGGCCACGCCGACTACGTGAAGAACATGATCACGGGCGCCGCCCAGATGGACGGCGCGATCCTGGTGGTGTCGGCGGCCGACGGCCCGATGCCGCAGACCCGCGAGCACATCCTGCTCGCCCGCCAGGTCGGCGTGCCGGCGCTGGTGGTGTTCCTGAACAAGGTCGACATGGTCGACGACGAGGAGCTCCTGGAGCTGGTCGAGCTGGAGGTGCGCGAGCTTCTGTCGAAGTACGACTTCCCGGGCGACGACATCCCGATCACCAAGGGCTCGGCGCTGATGGCGCTGGAGGACAAGGAGCCCAAGATCGGCAAGGAGGCGGTGCTGGCGCTGATGGCGACGGTGGATGCCTACATCCCGCAGCCGGAGCGTCCGATCGACCTGCCGTTCCTGATGCCGATCGAGGACGTGTTCTCGATCTCGGGCCGCGGCACGGTGGTGACGGGTCGCGTCGAGCGCGGGATCGTCAAGGTCGGCGAGACGGTGGAGATCGTCGGCATCCGGGCGACCACGACCACGACGGTGACCGGCGTGGAGATGTTCCGCAAGCTGCTCGACCAGGGCCAGGCGGGCGACAACGTCGGCGTGCTGCTGCGCGGCACCAAGCGCGAGGACGTGGAGCGCGGCCAGGTCGTGTGCAAGCCGGGTTCGGTGAAGCCGCACACCAAGTTCAAGGCCGAGGCGTACATCCTGACCAAGGAGGAGGGCGGCCGCCACACGCCGTTCTTCACCAACTACCGGCCGCAATTCTACTTCCGGACCACGGACGTGACCGGGGTGTGCGAGCTGCCGGAGGGCACCGAGATGGTGATGCCGGGCGACAACGTGACCATGGACGTCACGCTGATCGTGCCGGTGGCCATGGAGGAGAAGCT
>NZ_VRVA01000289.1:0-1031 GCF_008039945.1 Methylobacterium sp. WL64 | reverse complement strand
CACCCTATCGAGCGGCGGCAGGCGTTGAGGGTGGCGCACGACCGGCTGGGGCAGTTTTTCGGGGGCGTGGCGTCCGATGGAAAAAACTGACCGGCCCTACGGCATCCATCTGGCCCTGAAAGCCCGTCTCAACGAGCTGGAGGGGTGCTGGCTCGATATGACCTGCGCATGCGGGCGCGGCATCAAGCAGCCCATCAAGATGCTGGTCCGCAGCCTCGGGCCGGGGCATCACCTGGCCGAGATCGTCCCCCGCCTGACATGCAAGCATTGCGGCGCGAAGCCCGCCACCGTGCATCTATGCGAGACGGCGATCCGGGTGTTCAATAAGGGCGAGCCGCCCGGATGGTCCGTGCAGCTTCATCCCCTCGCCTAGTGCAGGCGGAACCCGTCGCATTGGCCGAGCAGCCGATCGACGTAGGCGACCGTGGCCCTGCCGCCGGCATCGTTCCGGCGCGGCAGCACCGTCCGGATGGCTCGCACCTGGTCAGCCTGTTTTTCGAAGGCCGCTTCCATCCCGGTCAGCATGTTTTGCAGGAAGGCGCGTTGCGTCTCTGACGTCACCGACCCGTCCAGCCTGGCCCGCAGATCGGCGGCCGTGTGCAGCATCTTTTCCAGAGTGGTTTCGTCCATAGCCTTGTCCCCCCTCCCTGGATTTAGGGTGCATCAGCACCCCTGCCACGTGGCGAACGCGGGGGGCAGAGCGTCACGGGGCGGCCGGAGGCCGGGACCGGAGCCACGCGCAGCGATAGCGAGCATGGCGAGGACCAGCCCCCTTGAGGCGTCGTTGGGGGCAGCGCCCCCAGCTCTTGCCGCCTGAATGGACAGACGCCTTCCTGCTTCCCTTTGGGGTCGGCAGCGTCGCTGGGATCATCGGCGGGCAGCGCCCGCCCCGGTGACGCGAACGCGGTGACTGTCCTGTCAGGCTTCAGATCCGTTTCTTACAATGACCGCAGGCGCGGGCGTCGCCCCGAGGGGGCCGCGCTCTACTCGGCTGCGCCTCCCCGAACCCGTGCCGGTTTCGGCCATTCGGT
>NZ_VRVA01000028.1:0-55363 GCF_008039945.1 Methylobacterium sp. WL64 | reverse complement strand
CCCGCCGGAGCGCCCTCGACGCCGAGACCGGGCTGATCCGCCTGGAAGCGCGGCTCGACGGCGTGCGGGCCGCCCAGGGCGCGCGCCTCGCCCAACTGGTCGAGCGGGCCGGCGACACGGTCCGGCGCCTGCGCGGACTGATCGGCCGCACCGGCCTCGATCCCGACCGTTTCGACCGCAGCGCGGCGGGCACCGGCGGCCCGCTCGTCCCCCTCGATGCCGGCGCCCTGGACGGCATCGCCTTCGAGACCGGCTTCGACACCCACTTCGACACCCGGTTGACCCTCGCCCGCCGGGCGCTCGACGACGGCGTGCGCCTACACCAGTTCGCCGCGACGCTGCCGCTCGGCCGGCCGATACGCGGCCAGCCAACGGTGTCGAGTCCGTTCGGCACCCGCCTCGATCCGTTCACCCGGGGCCTCGCGCTCCATACCGGGCTCGACCTCAAGGCCGAGTACGGCGAGCCCGCCCGCGCCACCGCGCCCGGACGGGTCAGCACCGCGGAATTCGCGGGCGGCTACGGCAACATGGTCGAGATCGATCACGGCCATGGCGTGGTCACCCGGTTCGGGCACCTCGCCCGCATCGCCGTGCGCCCCGGCCAGCGCGTCGCCGCCGGGGACGTGCTTGGCCTGGTCGGCTCGACCGGGCGCTCCACCGGGGCGCACCTGCACTACGAGACGCGGATCGACGGCGAGCCGGTCGATCCGCAGCGCTTCCTCGAGGCCGGCGCGGACCTCGCGGCCGCGCGCCCGACGGATTGAGCCGGCGCCGGCTTCTGCGATTCATGAGAGCGTCGCGCACATGCGCGTTGCCGAATACCGGCGCTGGGTGGAGCCGCGCCCGGACGAGGAGCGCTGGGAGCTGCGCGATGGCGGGCCCATGCTGATGGCGCCGCCGAGCGCCCGGCACCATGACCAACGACCGCGGCCGCAAGCGCGCCTTCTACGCCACCGTCCCGAGCCTCCAGACCCTGCTGGTCGTCTATCGGGACGAGGCCCGGATCGAGGTCTGGCGCCGGGATGCCGGCTGGACGATGCGGGTCGCCGGGCCGGACGCGTCGATTCTCTTGCCGGAACTCGGTGGCGGCCTGCCGGTGTCCGAGGTCTACGCCCGCGTGGCGTTCTGAACCACCGCTGTTGCGGCCGCGCCCGCGGGTGCTACCATCGCGCCTGGATCGGAGGGCGGCGATGGCTTTGGCCGCGAAGCGCGAAGCGCGCATGGATGTTGCCGAGTTCAGGCATTGGGCGGAGAGCCGCCCGGATGGGGAGCGCTGGGAGCTGCTCGACGGCGACCCCGTGCTCATGGCGCCGCCGCGCGAGCGGCACCAGCGCATCGTCATGAACTTGGCCGGACGCCTGGATGCGCTCGCCGAGCCGCGGGGCTGTCGCGCCATGCCGGGGCTCGGAATCCTCAGTGCGGTGCAGGACGACTTCGTGCCGATCCCCGCCGTGGTCGTGCGCTGCGGGCCATCGCTGCCGGACGGGTACGCCGAAGACCCGCTGCTCGTCGCCGAGGTGCTGTCGCCCTCGACCATGAGCCTGGACCGGGGCCGCAAGATCGATTTCTACCGGACGGTGCCGAGCCTGCAGGTCCTGCTGATCGTCTATTCCGACGAGGTCCGGGTTGAGGTCTGGCGGCGCCGGGGCGACGACTGGAGCGTGCAGGCGCTGGGTCCCGACGGCAGCGTCGCGTTGCCGGAACTGGACGGCGCCGTGCCCGTGCCCGACATCTACCGCGGTCTCGCATCCTGAGCGGCCGCACCCGATCTCAACCGGCCGGCTTCCCCGGCCCAGCAGAGCGTCAAGGCACCGACTTGCCCCACTTCGAAGATTTCTACGCGGCCAAGCTACGCGGCGCCCTCGGCGTGACGGATGCGGAATCGGTGCTCGACCTGCGCGGCACCAACCGGGCGACCGCCGAGGCGTCGCTCAAGGACATGCTGGAGCGCAGCCGCTTCGCCAAGGGCAAGACCGTGGCGATCCGCCTGGACCCGCCCCCGGAGGGCGGTGGCGAGACCCTGTTCCAGCCCGCGGGCCGCCTGCTCCTCGACGCGAAGCGCCGCGGGCTGATCGAGCGCCTGCATACCCTGCCGGCCCAGGACGGGCTCGGCTTCTACGTCGCCCTGGCCGGCCGGGCGGACCGGACGCCGATGTGATTGGGCCGCGTGAACCGGCCCTGTGATCCGGCGCCTGCTGTAGAGCCGGCAACGGATCGCGCGTGGGCATCCGGGCGTTGAACGATCCCACGCCATCGGATCCCGCCCATGCCGTATCTAGAACCCCGACTCGCCCGGTGCCGCGCATGAGGCCCGTCCCCGGTGGCCGCAACACGATCGAGCGCATCGCCCGCTTCGGCTACGGCGCCCGCGGGACCGTCTACGTCGTGGTCGGCGCCCTGGCGCTGCTCGCGGCGATCGGCCAGGGCGGCCGGGCCGGCGACAGCAAGGATGCCCTGCGCGCGGTGCTGGCCGGGCCGTTCGGCGCGGTGGTCGTCGGGCTGATCGCCCTGGGGCTTGCCGGCTTCGCGCTCTGGCGCTTCGTCGAGGGCGTGACCGATGCCGACCGGCGGGGCACGTCCGCCAAGGGGCTGGCGGTGCGCGGCGCCCACCTGGTCAGCGCGGCGATCTATATCGGCCTCGCCGTCAGCGCGGCCTCGCTCAGCCTCGGCCTCGGCATGAGCGGCGGCGACGGCATGCACGACGGCACCGCGTGGCTCCTGTCCAAGCCGTTCGGCCGCTGGCTCGTGGCCCTGGGCGGGCTCTGCGTGATCGGCGGCGGCTTCGGGTTCCTCGGCAAGGCCTGGCGGGGCGACGTCACCGACCGGCTCGCCCTCGACGCCGAGGCCCGCGAGCGCTGGGCCGGCCCGGTCGGCCGCTTCGGCTACGCGGCCCGGGGCATCGCCTTCCTGATCATCGGCGGCTTCCTGGTTGCGGCGGCCTGGCACCAGCGCTCGTCGGATGCGAAGGGACTGACCGAAGCCTTCGCGCTGCTGCGCGCGCAGCCCTATGGCTGGATCCTGCTCGGCCTGGTCGCGGCCGGCCACGCCGCCTTCGGGGCCTTCGGGCTGATCCAGGCCCGCTACCGGCACATCGACGCCCCCGACATCGACCGGGTGGACGATGCGGCCGGGGCGGCAGTCCGGGCTCTGTCGTGAAAGATAAGTCTTTGTAAATTGTCGCCCGTGCCCCATGTAGAGTTCACCCTCCGCGCAATTCCGTGCCCTGGGCGACGACGCGGAGGCGATAATGGCCCGGACTCTTATTACTGGTCGAGCACAAACGGTTACGACCGAGGATTTCAACGAGCGCGTCAGGATCCTGCTGGTCGACAAGATCTACCCGCTCAAGGGTCGGACCTACCAAAAGAACTTCAAGACCGGCTTCTCCGGCGCGATCGTCAAGTAGGCCGTTTCGCCGGCTGGATGCCCCCGAGGCGGCCGGCTGCGCGCTGATCGCTCGCGTTGACAGGGCGGGTGCCGCGGCGGATACCGCGCGGCACCCCATCCGGCCCCCGATGCAGCAGCGCTTCTACAAGATCGCGGTGATGGTGGCCCACGACCTCGCGGCGACCGCCGCCGCCGTGGTGCTCACCTTCCTGTTCCGCTTCCAGGGCGGCATGCTGGCCGAGCGCCTGCACGCCCTGCCGCTCCTGCTGCCGCCCTTCCTCCTCTTCGCCGGCCTGGTCTACGGCCGGTTCCGGCTGTACCGGACCAAGTGGCGCTTCGCCTCGCTGCAGGACCTCGCCGGGATCGTCCGGGCCGCCAGCGTCCTGGCGCTGGCCCTTCTGGTGATCGACTGGGTCCTGGTCTCGGCCGACCTGTACGGTTTCTACTTCTTCGGCAAGATCGCGATCCTTTTGTACTGGGTGCTGCAGATCTTTCTGCTCGGGGGCGCGCGCCTGGCGTTCCGGTACCTGAAGGACAGCCGCTCCCGGCAATCGAGCGCCCGGGCCGCCACTGTGCCGACGCTGCTGCTCGGGCGTGGCGCCGACATCGACGTGCTGATCCGCGCCATCGAGGCGGGCTCGGTGAAGAAGCTGGCGCCCCGGGGGATCCTGTCGCCCCGGGCGGACGAGACCGGGCAGTTCATGCGCGGCGTTCCGGTGCTCGGCGGCTTCTCGGACCTCGAGCGCGTGGTCGCCGACCTCGCGGCGGGCGGCGAGCCGGTGCGGCGGCTGGTGGCGGCCCCGAGCGCCCTCGTGCCGGAGGCCGCCCCCGACGACCTCATCGCCCGCGCCCGACGGCTCGGCCTTCCGCTCGCCCGGGTGGTCGGGCTCGGCGAGGGCGCGCAGGGTCCCGAGCTGGCGCCGCTCGAGATCGAGGACCTGCTCCTGCGCCCCACCGTGGCGATCGACCGGCCGCGGCTGGAGACGTTCCTGGCCGGCCGCCGGGTGGTGGTGACGGGCGGCGGCGGTTCGATCGGCTCCGAGATCTGCCTGCGGGCCGTGGCCTTCGGGGCCGCCGCGGTGCTGGTGCTCGAATCCTCGGAGCCGGCCCTGCACGACATCCTGAGCCACCCGGCGATCCTGTCCGCCCAGGCCACGGTGACCGGCGTCCTCGCCGACATCCGCGACCGGGAGCGGGTCCATCAGGTCATCGCGGCGTTCCGGCCCGAGTGCGTGGTCCACGCCGCCGCGCTCAAGCAGGTGCCCTACCTGGAGCGTGACTGGCAGGAGGGCATCAAGACCAACGTGTTCGGCTCGATCAACGTCGCAGACGCCGCGGTGGCGGCCGGCGCCCGGGCCCTCGTGATGGTCTCCACCGACAAGGCGATCGAGCCGGTGTCGCAGCTCGGCGTCACCAAGCGCTTCGCCGAGATGGTCGCCCAGGCGCTCGACGCCGAGCAGTCGGCCCGCCCAGGCCACCCCACGCGGCTGATCGCCGTGCGCTTCGGCAACGTGCTCGGCTCCGTCGGCTCGGTGGTGCCGGTGTTCAAGGCGCAGATCGCCCGCGGGGGGCCGGTCACGGTCACCGATCCCGACATGGTCCGCTACTTCATGACCGTGCGCGAGGCCTGCGACCTCGTGCTGACGGCCGCCTCGCACGCGGACGGCGAGGGCCGTGCCGCCCCGGAGGCGGATCGCGCCGCGGTCTACGTGCTCAAGATGGGCCAGCCGGTCCGGATCGCCGAACTCGCCGAGCGCATGATCCGGCTGGCCGGGTTCGAGCCGGGGGCGGAGATCGAGATTGCCTATACCGGCGCCCGGCCCGGCGAGCGCCTCAACGAGATCCTGTTCGCCCGGGAGGAGCCCCGGGTCACCCTGCCGGGCATCGACGGGGTGATGGCGGCCCGCCCGGTCTTCGCCGACCGGGCCCGGCTCGACGCCTGGGTGGCGCAGCTGCGGGCGGCCGTCGCGGCGGGTGACCGGGAAGCCGCGGAAGCCGTGTTCGAGGCGGCGGTGCCGCATTTCCGCGAACGCCATGCGCAACGGCCGGCCGGGCGGAATCCTGCCCCGGCCGGGGCGGCGGTCGAGGCCGGGCCTATGGCGGGTGCGGCGAGCGCTGCGATCGGCTGATCGGGCCGGCGGCTCCGACACGACGGAAAGTCCTGGCAGGCCGCCGCGCGATCAGCGCCCCACCTCCGTAAAGAGCTGGGGCAGCTCGGCGATCATCGCCACGCGCGCACGGATCCCGGCCGGCCCGGCCTCGCGCCGGTCGTCCTGGATGAGGCGCGCGAAGGCCACGGTCTGGGGACCGCGGCGTGCCAAGCCGACGAACCATCCATAGCCATGCGCTTCGTCGAGGGAGCTGTCCGGGTTGCGCGGGAACCCGGTGCCGGTTTTGCCGTGGATCTCCCAGCCATCCGAGGGGGCCTCGATCCGGGTAAGGGTTTCGGTCATCGCCAGAGCCGCGTCTGAGACGGGCAGGTCATGCCGGACGAGCCGGCTCAGGAAAGCGACCTGCTCCAGCGGGCTGATCGCCAGGGATGAACTCAGCCACGCTCGCGTCAAACCGTCCGCTTGGCCGGCATCGCCCGACACGTCCGCATTGCCGTACCTGAACCGGGTCACATAGGCTCGGAACCGATCCGCGCCGAGGGCGCGTGTGATCCGCTGCGAGTACCAGACCACCGAATCGCGGATCCAGCTCTCGGGATCGACGGTCTTCCGCCAAGCCGGATTCCAGGCGGCGTCGCCCTCGCGGAACGGGAGGGCCGGGTCGTGCACGTCCGCGAGGAAGCCGCCATCGAAGCCCATCAGACTGATGGCGATCTTGAACGTCGAAGCCGGCGTGACCCGCCGGCTGCAATCGCCGCGCTGGAGCAGGATGCGACCGTCCGTGGCATCGGCAAGCGCGGTACAGACAACGTCACTCGCATGCGTCGGGCCGGCGAGCGCGACAATGCCCAGGGCGAGAATTGCCGAAATCCGCATGTCGATCGTGCGCCTCGTCAGGACGTAGGGCGTGGGCTCGGGCAGGCTGCCGGCGGCGCTCAGCCCCCGTCCCGCGCCAGCCGGGCCAGCCCGTCCCGGGTCGGCGCGGCCGGGCGCCATCCCAGCGCCGCGAGGCCGTCGGCGCGGGCTTCCAGGCCCTCCGCGACGCGGGCGAACAGAGCCTCCCGGCCGGTCAGCCGGCAGGCGAGGCCGAGGAGCCCGGCCGGCACCGGGACCAGGCCGGGCTTGCGGCCGAGGCCGGTGCGCAGCGCCGCGATCATCTCGGCCAAGCTCAACGGGTCCGGGTCGGCGGCGATCAGCGCGGCGCGGAGTGTGTCGGGCGCCCGCAAAACCGCGTCCACGGCGCCCGACAGGCTCTCCAGGGAGATCAGCGAGCGCCGCGCCGCCAGCCCGCCGAGCGGCAGGGGGTAGGGGCTGCGGGCGAGCCGCAGCAGCGCGGCCATATTGCCCTTCACGCCGGTGCCGTAGACCAGGACCGGGCGGAGGGCGACCCAGTCGAGCCCGGTCTCGGCCAGCGCCCGCTCGGCCTCCAGCTTGGAGCGGCCGTAGGCATCGGTGGGCCGGGGCTCATCGCCCTCCCCGACCACGCCGGGCGCGCTGGCGCCGACCTGCGCGCGGATCGAGGACAGGAACACGAACCGGCGCACCCGCGCGCGGGACGCCGCCTCCGCGAGCTTGCGCGTCGCTTCGGTGTTGAGCGTCCGGTAATCGTCCTCGGGGGCCCCCGACAGGGACGTGGTGAGGTTGGCGTGGGCGAGGCCCGCCGAGTGCACCACCGCGTCGACGCCTGCGAGCGCCGCCGCCATGTTGATCGGGCGGGTCAGGTCGCCGACCACCGCGCTCGCGGCGCCCTCCGGCAGCGCGGTCGGCCGGCGCAGCAGCACCCGGACCCGGTAGCCGCGCGCGGTGAGGTCGGCGAGCAGGTGGCGGCCGATGAAGCCGGTGGCCCCGGTGAGCGCGATCAATCCGGTCACGGGCGTGCGGCACCTTCGGCTGGAGCCGGCGCGGGGGCGCGGGCGAAGCGGCGGAGCAGGGCCGCGACCAGGGCGAGCCCAGCCGCGAGCGCTCCGAGCGTGACCGGCCAGGACGGCCAAAGCAAGGTCGCGGCGGCGAGCCCGGCCAGCACGAGGTTGACCCCGAACAGCCGCGCCAGGACGCCGGGGACGGTCAGGCCGTGATCGGTGGCGCGCTGGTAATGATGGCCGCGATGCGCCTCCCAGACCCGCTCGCGCCGGGCCACCCGGGCGGCGAGCGTCAGGCTGGCATCGGCGAGGTAGGCGAGCGGCAGCAGCAGCGCCGCGGCGAGCCCCCCCGCCAGGGCGAGCTGGCACAGCAGCCAGGCGGTGACGAGCCCGACCGGCAGCGAGCCGACATCCCCGAGGAAGAGACTTGCCACCGGCCGGTTGAACGGCGCGAAGCCCAGCATCGACCCGAGCAGGCAGGCCGCCACCAGCGCCGGCAGCGCCGGCAGGTATCCGGCGAGCCCGAGCAGCAGCAGCGCGCCCGAGACCGGGACGATCTCGGCCACCGTCATCCAGTCGAGCCCGTCCATGAAGTTCGTCAGGTTGACGAACCAGATCCCGGCCAGCAGCGCGAGGCCGCGCTCGAGCCACAGGGGCGCCCCGGGCAGCAGACGGCCGTCGAGGTGCCAGACCAAAACGCCGACCACGCCCGCCTGAACGGCGAGCCGCAGGCCGGCCGGCAATGGCCGCAGGTCGTCCACGGCGCCGAGCAGCGCCAGGACCAGGGTGCCGCTCGCGAGCCGGACCCAGTCCGGCCGGCCGCCGATCTCCGGCGCCGCGATCAGCAGCCCCGAGATCGTCACGAGCGCGGTCACCACGGCGATCCCGCCCCCCTGGGGCGTCGGCACGGTGTGGCTCGACCGCGCGTTCGGCCGCGCCAGGGCGTAGCGCTGCAGCACCGGCCGCAACCGCAGGATCAACCCGGCCGACAGGGCGGCCGCGAGCGGGACGGCGAGGAGGAGGATCGTGTCGAGCGCGGACGGCATCGCGCCGTCCTACGCGATCCGGGGCGTGCCCGGGAAGGCGCGCCAGCCCGCCTCCCGGTCGGGATGCGCCTCAATAAACCTGCGCGCCCTCCCGCGGCGGTTCCGCCGGGCCCGACGCACGGTCCAGGCTCTTGTTCACCACCTTGGCCAAGCCGATCATGATCGCGTCGATGGCGTAGTCCTTGGGCGTGTAGACCGCGCGCACGCCCATGTTCTTCAGGACCAGCTCGTCCTCGGGCGAGATAATGCCGCCGACCACCACCGGGATGTGGTCCAGCCCCGCCTCGCGCATCTGGGCGCGGACCTCGCGCACCAGCGGCACGTGGCTGCCCGACAGGATCGACAGCCCGACCACGTGGGCGCCGGTCTCCTTGGCCTTCGCGACGATCTCGGCCGGGGTCTGCCGGATGCCGTCGTAGGTGACGTCGAAGCCGACGTCCCGGGCGCGCAGCGCGATCTGCTCGGCGCCGTTCGAGTGGCCGTCGAGGCCGGGCTTGCCGACCACCAGCCGCGGGGTCTCGCCCAGGCGCTCCCCGAGATCGGCGATCAGGAGCTTGGCCTCGTCGGCCGCCCCGGAGGAGACGGTCTCGGGGCTGACCCCGGTGGGCGCCCGGTACTCGCCGAACACCTGGCGCAGGCGCTCGCCCCACTCGCCCGTGGTGACCCCCGCCTTCGCGGCCTCGATCGAGACCGGCATGATGTTGGCGCCGGAGCGCGCGGCCTGCTCCAGGGCGTCGAGCGCCCGGCCGACCGCCTGGGCGTCGCGCTTGCCCCGCCAGTCGCGGATGCGCCCCTGCGCCTCCATCTCCACCGTCTCGGACACGGAGAAGATCGCGCCCTCCCCGGCGGTGAGCGGCGAGGGCTCGCCCTGCTGCCACTTGTTCACGCCGACGACGATCTGCTCGCCGGCCTCGATCGCCGAGATCCGCTTGGCGTTCGACTCGACCAGGGCGCGCTTCAGGGCGCCGGTCTCCACCGCGGCGACCGCGCCGCCGATGCCGCCGATCCGCTCCAGCTCGGCCCGGGTCTGCACCTTCAGCGCCTCGACCTTGGCCTCGATCACGTGGCTGCCGTCGAAGATGTCTTCGTATTCGAGCAGGTCGGTCTCGAAGGCCAGGATCTGCTGCATGCGCATGGACCATTGCTGGTCCCAGGGCCGTGGCAGGCCGAGCGCCTCGTTCCAGGCCGGCAACTGCACGGCCCGGGCGCGGGCGCGCTTCGAGAGCGTCACGGCCAGCATCTCGATCAGGATGCGGTGGACGTTGTTTTCCGGCTGCTGTTCCGTCAGCCCGAGGCTGTTGACCTGGACCCCGTAGCGAAAAATGCGCTTCTTCGGGTCGTCGATGCCGTAGCGCTCCTGGGCGATCTCGTCCCAGAGCTCGGCGAACGCCCGCATCTTGCAGATCTCGGTGACGAACCGCAGCCCGGCATTCACGAAGAACGAGATCCGGCCGAACACGTCGGAGAAGCTCTTTTCGTCGAATTCCGGGTCGTCTCGCACCGTGTCGAGCACCGCGATCGCGATGGCCAGCGCGTAGGACAGCTCCTGGACCGGCGTCGCCCCCGCCTCCTGCAGGTGGTAGGAGCAGACGTTCATCGGGTTCCACTTCGGCACGTTCTTGGTCGTGAATAGGATCACGTCCTTGGTGAGCCGGAGCGAGGGCGCGGGTGGGAACACGTAGGTCCCGCGCGACAGGTACTCCTTGATGATGTCGTTCTGGGTCGTGCCCTGGAGCGCGTCCAGCGGGGCGCCCTGCTCCTCGGCCACCGCCAGGTAGAGCGCCAACAGCCACGGAGCCGTGGCGTTGATGGTCATCGAAGTGTTCATCTGGGCGAGCGGGATGTCCTGGAACAGGGCCCGCATGTCGCCGAGATGCGCGATCGAGACGCCGACCTTGCCGACCTCGCCGCGCGATAGCTCGTGGTCCGGGTCGTAGCCGGTCTGGGTCGGCAGGTCGAAGGCCACCGACAGGCCGGTCTGGCCCTTGGCGAGGTTGCCCCGGTAGAGCTTGTTCGACTCCGCCGCGGTCGAGTGCCCGGCATAGGTGCGGATGATCCAGGGCTTGTCGCGGCTCGACGTGTCGCCCTTGGTCTCCGCGACGCTCGCGCCCATCGTGGCCTCCCTGTGGTCTTGTTCACTATCCGCGCCCGGGGCGCAGTCTTGGCCGCACCGTAGCGAAGGCAGCCGAGCGCGTCATCCGTGACAGACGGGCAAGACGGCCCGGGAGGGCTCGGAAAGACTTTAAAAAACTTGTGCGGGCCGGCAGCCGGATTTGAAGGGCCCGGCCGATCAGCGCGGCAGCATGAGCGCGCGCGGGGCGCCCTCCTTCGGGCCGTCGAAGAACACCAGCACCCGCTGCCCGTCCGAACGCTCGTCGAGGGGCAGCAGCGCCTCCGGCTTCTCCCGGTCCGGGTAGCCGGGCAGATCGAGGCGCTTGCGCAGCGCGCCCGTGCCGTCCCACGCGAACACCGTATAGTCGCCGGCCGCGACCGCCCCGCCCTCCGGGTCGTGCATCGGCCCCGCCAGGATCAGGAAGCCGTCCGGCACGGCCACGAGGTCGCGCACGCCCCGCTTCTGCCCGCGGCTGTCCGGGCCCAGCGCCACCGTGGCGAGGGTCCCGGCGGCCGGCTTGCCGTCGAACAGGCCGGCGAGGGGCACCGACACGACCGCGGCGCCGCCATCCGCCAGCACGGGGCCGCGCAGGCCGGCATGGAGCCGGCCGGCCCGCACCGCCACGCCCTCGATGGTGACGCCGCCCTCCTCCAGGGCCCTGTCGTGGAAGGGCGCCAGCGCCGGGATGTCGGCGATGATTCGCGCCAGCGCCGCCGTACCGGTGATCTCGGGCTCGGCGCGAAGCTGGCCGGTCTCCGGGTCCACGGCGTTGGGATCGAGGCGGATGCGGAACAGGTGCCGGGTCGCCTCGGCCCGCGCGTCGCCCTCGGCGTCCTGGCCGTGCTCGCGCCGGGGGCGGCCATGCGAGCCGATGACGTAGAAGGCGCCGTCCGCATAGGCCACGCCCTCGGCGTCGAGTTCCAGCGGCTTGCCGTTTCGGGTGGCGTCGATCAGCCGGATGAAGCGTCCGGCCACGAGGCTGCCGTCCCGCAGGATCGCCACCTGGGCGCCCTGCGACTCGTCGTCGGCCACGAGGCAGATCCGCGGGAAGCCGGTATCGGTGGCGCAGGCGATGCCGCTCACATCCCGGGCCTTCTCGCTCCGCTCCGCCTCGGCGGGATGTTTTGGGTCGGGCTCGCCGAGGAGCTTGCCGCTGACCTTCCACGGCTTGGACTGATCCTTTGCCGAGACTGTCACCGGCAGCGCCGCGAGCCCGCAAGCGAGCGCGATCCGGAGCAGACCCGTCTCGGCCGGGCGGCCGAGGATGGCGCTGACGTTGAGCATGGCGCGGCACATCCCCGGAGCGGAGTCTCGATCCGCTCGCGATAGTCCAAAGCCGCTCCCGACGCACCCGACGCGGCGTCGGTCGAGCGGATGCCCTGTGGCCGCAGCGCCGTGTCCGGGCTCATCGGTGGTATAAAGTCTACCGGACGGTCTGGCGTCCCGTTCCGGAAGGTCTCGGGTCCGGTCGGCGGTGAGCCCCCGCCGAATAATACTTGGTCGGTTCGCAAGCCGAATTTGAATACGTCGGCGCCGGCCTTGGGCAGGGCGCTTTTTCACGTTCGAAACCCTCCGATTTCGACTTTCGGCCCACTTGGACGCCTCCGACATCGCCGCTATAGCGCGGGAGAGAACCGCGGCCGTGAGAACAGCGCGGGATGAGAGGAGAGCGAGATGGCTGCGAGCGGTGCGGTCCGTCCGGCGGACGGTGAGGTCAAGGATCTCTACGAGATGGGCGAGATCCCGCCGCTGGGTCACGTGCCGGCCAAGATGTACGCCTGGGCGATCCGGCGCGAGCGTCATGGCCCCCCGGAGCAATCCCACCAGCTCGAAGTGCTGCCGGTGTGGGACATCGGCGACGACGAGGTGCTGGTCTACGTCATGGCCGCGGGCGTGAACTACAACGGCGTCTGGGCGGGCCTGGGCGAGCCGATCTCGCCCTTCGACGTGCACAAGGGCGAATACCACATCGCCGGCTCGGACGCCTCCGGCATCGTCTGGAAGGTCGGCGCCAAGGTGAAGCGCTGGAAGGTCGGCGACGAGGTCATCGTCCACTGCAACCAGGATGACGGCGACGACGAGGAGTGCAACGGCGGCGACCCGATGTTCTCGCCGAGCCAGCGCATCTGGGGCTACGAGACGGGCGACGGCTCGTTCGCGCAGTACTGCCGGGTGCAGTCGCGCCAGCTCATGCACCGGCCCAAGCACCTCACCTGGGAGGAGGCGGCCTGCTACACGCTGACCCTGGCTACCGCCTACCGCATGCTGTTCGGCCACGCGCCGCACACGGTCCGGCCCGGCCAGAACGTGCTGATCTGGGGCGCCTCCGGCGGTCTCGGCGTGTTCGGCGTGCAGCTCTGCGCGGCCTCGGGCGCCAACGCCATCGCGGTGATCTCGGACGATTCGAAGCGCGACTACGTGATGAGCCTCGGCGCCAAGGGCGTCATCAACCGCAAGGACTTCAACTGCTGGGGGCAGTTGCCCACGGTGAACTCGCCCGAGTTCCACGCCTGGACCAAGGAGGCGCGGAAGTTCGGCAAGGCGATCTGGAACATCACCGGCAAGCAGGATGTCGACATCGTCTTCGAGCATCCCGGCGAGGCGACCTTCCCGGTCTCGGCCCTGGTGGTGAAGCGCGGCGGCATGGTGGTGTTCTGCGCCGGCACCACCGGCTTCAACATCACCTTCGACGCCCGCTACGTCTGGATGCGCCAGAAGCGGATCCAGGGCTCGCACTTCGCCCACCTCAAGCAGGCCTCGGCGGCGAACCAGTTCGTGATGGACCGCCGGGTCGACCCGTGCATGAGCGAGGTGTTCCCCTGGGACAAGATCCCCCAGGCCCACACCAAGATGTGGAAGAACCAGCACCCGCCCGGCAACATGGCCTGCCTGGTCAACTCTCCGCGCGCCGGCCTGCGCACGGTCGAGGACGTGATCGAGGCCGGTCCGCTCAAGCGCTGACGCCCCCCCCGGCCTCCGCCCGCATGCGGAGGCCGGATCGCCGGCCCCGGCCACTGCTCGCCTCTTCCTCCCCCCTCTTGCCCCGGGCCCGGCCCGGCGCGAGAACGGCCGCGCTTGTTCCAGCACCCCCGCCGGGGCGATGACCGATTCGGCGTGAGGGGCGCGGACGCGCAGGGTGACGGGCGCAGCGCCCGGACCCGGCATCGGGGGTTATGGCATTGGCCGGCGACGAAGAATCCTACGTGTACGACGAGGCCACGGGCGAGTGGCTCCCGCCTGGCCAGGCCGCCGCGGCGCCGGCCCGGGCCGAGGCCCGCGACGCGGCCGGCAACGTCCTGGCCGACGGCGACGCGGTCACGCTGATCAAGGACCTCAAGGTCAAGGGCGCGAACCAGACCCTGAAGCAGGGCACGGTCATCCGGTCGATCCGGCTCACGGACGATCCCGAAGAGATCGATTGCCGCCACGACACGATCAAGGGGCTCGTCCTGCGCACCGAGTTCGTGCGCAAGCGCTGAGCCCATCCGGAGGAGACGGCGGCGGAGAAATTCTACCGCTTGCGCGTCTCTTCCTGCGGCAGGTGCCGCCCGTAGGTTTCCTGCTTCTCGGCCCGTTCCTGGATCAGGTTGGCATAGGCCTGCCGCATCTCCGGGGAGACGCTGACGCTCTTGCCCTTGGTGGGCTTGCGCTTGGGCGCCTTCTTGAAGGTGTTGCTCGTCTCGCTCATGCCGGGCTCCGCGTCGGACCATGGCGGCGGCGCGCGGCCGGCAGGAGGTCCGAGACGATTCGGAATCCGGGCCGGCCCGCGAGGCCGGACCCCTGCCCTCTAGCGCATCGCGCGGCCGCGTGCACGGGCCTGCGGGGCGGTTCGAACAGATTCCGCGCACGCGCCCGGTCTGGCGCGCGCGCGGAGGCTCTGCCAAGGTTGCCGCGGTGCAAGGTTACCGCGGTGTGTGTCGAGGGCGGCGATGGCTTCGCGCGGGGCAGGATACGATCCGGGTCCGGAGACGCCCCCGTGGGGCCGGTGGACGATGCCTCTGCTGGCGGCCCTGCTGCTCGCGGGCCTGACGGCGCCGGCGTTCGCCCAGGATCGCCCGGTGCCGACCCGGCCGGCCCAGCCCGTTCCGAAGGCTGCCCCCCCTGCCCGCCTGCCCGATCCCGCCTTCGAGGCGACCAGGGTCGCGTTCGAGGCGCTGCCCGAGGCGGAGCGCAAGGCGGTCCAGGACGCGCTGGTCTGGACCGGTGATTTCAACGCCGTGGTCTCGGGGGCGTTCGGGCGCCGGACCTTCGACGCGCTGACGGCCTACCGCGCCCGGGCCGGCGGGGCCGATCCCCTGGAGCCGCGCGGCCGGGCGGCGCTGCTGGCGGCGGGCGCGGCGGCCAAGGCGGCGGCGCGCTTCCGGGTCGCCGTCGATCCGGCGAGCGGTGCGATGATGGGCGTGCCCGAGCGCCTGTTCTCGAAGCGCACGGCCCTGCAGGCCGGCACCCGCTGGCAGAGCGCGGACGGGCGCGTGACCCTGGAATCCCGTGCCATCCCGCCCGGGGGCGAGACCCTGGACGGCCTGTTCGACCAGCTGACCGCGCCGCTGCCCGCCCGCAAGGTCACCTACAAGCTGCGCCGGCCGGACTCCCTGGTGGTCACCGCCGAGACCGGAACCGGCCTGTCCTACGTTCGGTACGATGCCGGGCCGCAGGGCGTGCGCGGCTTCCTGATCGGGTACGACCGGGCGCTCGCCGCGGAGGTCGGCCGTCTGGTGATCGCGGTGGCCAACGCCTTCGCGCCGTTCCCGACGGCTGCCGCCCCCGAGCCCGCGAAGGTCGCCGCGGACCTGCCGCCGGCATCCGCCGCGGCGGTGCCGCCCACGAGCGCCGCCGGCGCGGAGGCCGGGACCGGACTTGTGATCGCGCCGGGGCGCGTCCTCACCGCCGCTTCGGTGCTGGAGGGGTGCCCCGCGCCGCGCGTCGGGGCGGTACCCGCCCGGGTGATCGCGACCGACCCGGCCGGGCTCGCCCTGCTCGAGGCGGCGGGCATCCCGGTCCCGATCCGGGTGCCGGTCCGGACCGATACGCTCGCCGCCGAAGAGGTTCTGATCGCGTTGGCCCCGGGCTCGGACGGGGTTCTGGCCGCGCCAGCCACGGCCGTAGCCGGCGGCGTGATCGCGCCGCTCCAGCCGGGCTCCGCGGGAGCGCCTTTGCTCGACCGGTCGGGGCGGCTCGTCGGGCTCGTCGCCCGCTATCCGGCGGCGGTGCGGCGTGTCGCCGGCATCGTGCCGCCCGCGCGCCTGGCCCTGGTGCCGGCCCAAGCGATCGCGGCGTTCCTGGCCGGCCAGGGTGTGGCCGAGGCGAAGCCGGCCCCGAATTCCGGGCCCGGCGCGGTGGCCCCGGCCGTCGTCGGGATCAGCTGTCGATAGGGCCCGCCTCGCGGACCGGGGAACGTTCCCCGATCCATGAAGCGGGCACGCTGCTTCGGACGCGCCCGCCGAACCGGAGACGCTTCGGCGGGGCTGCGTCCGAGGGGCGCTTACAGGCGGCCGGTCACCAGCAGCACGATCAGCACGATGAGCAGGATGCCGCCGAGGCCGAAGCCGGGGCCGCGATAGGCGCCGCCGCCCAGGAAGCCGCCGCCGCCGAAGGCCAGGATGATCAGGATGATGAGGAGAATGGTAACGAGGGACATAAACAGGCTCTCCGGACGGTCGCTGTTGTTGCGAGCGTGACCGTTGAAACGCTGCGACAATCCGTTCCGTTCAACGCCGGACCGCACTTTTGCGGGGATATTCGCCGGCTGACGCAGTAGATCTCAGGCGTGCCAATCCGGCAACACATCCTGCGGTGCTGCGAGCCAGTCCGGGACCGGCAGGCCGCGCTCGGTCAGGAAGGCCGGATTGAACAATTTCGAGGCGTAGCGCGCCGCCCCGTCGCACAGGATCGTCGCCACCGTGTGGCCGGGACCGAGCTCCCGGGCCAGCCGGATCGCCCCGGCGACGTTGATGCCGGACGAGCCGCCGAGCGACAGCCCCTCCTCCCGCATCAGGCCGAAGACGATGTCCAGCGCCTCGCGGTCCGGGATCCGGAAGGCGTGGTCCGGGGTGAAGCCCTCGAGGTTGCGGGTGATGCGGCCCTGGCCGATCCCCTCGGTGATCGACGAGCCCTCCGCCTTCAGGGTGCCGGTGGTGTAGTGGGCGTAGAGGGCCGATCCCTCCGGGTCGGAGAGCGCGATGCGCACGCCCGGGTTCCGGGCCCGCAGGGCCGCCGCGGTGCCGGCCAGCGTCCCGCCGGTCCCGGCCGCGCAGACGAAGCCGTCGACCCGGCCGCCGGTCTGCTCCCAGATCTCGGGCCCGGTCCCGTCCACGTGGGCCTGCCGGTTGGCGACGTTGTCGAACTGGTCGGCGAAGAATGCCCCGTTCGGCTCCGTGGCGGCGAGTTGCTCCGCCAGCCGCCGGGCGACGTGAACGTAGTTGTTCGGGTTGGAAAACGGCACCGCCGGCACCTCGACCAGGCGGGCGCCGGCGAGCCGCAGGGTCTGCTTCTTCTCCTCGGACTGGGTGACCGGGATGACGATCAGCGTCCGGTAGCCGCGCACGGAGGCCACCAGGGCGAGGCCGATGCCGGTATTGCCTGCGGTGCCCTCCACAATGGTGCCGCCCGGCCGGATCAGCCCCTTCGCCTCGGCATCCTGCACGATGGACAGCGCCGCCCGGTCCTTCACCGACAGTCCGGGATTCAGGAACTCGGCCTTACCCAGGATCTCGCAGCCGGTCTCCTCGGACGCCCGGCGCAGGCGGATCAACGGCGTGCCGCCGACCGCGGAGAGGACATCGGACTGGGCGGTGCGATTCAGGGTCGTCATGGGCTGGAGCCTAGGTGGATGTGCAGCGTCTGCGAGGTTCACCCGAACACATGCCCCCCGTTGATCCGCAGGCCCACCGGGTGGCCGGCCGGATGGCGGATCCCGTCGAAATCCTCCACCGCGAGCACCCGCCCCTCGGTATCGACCACCTCGATGCGCTGGCGGCCCTGGCTGCGGTAGGAGCTGCGCACGGTGCCGGACAGGTGCGCCGCCTCGAACTCGGCGAGCTGCAACTGCCACGGCCGGACGTAGAGCTTGACCGGGCCGATGATCCCGGCCGGCGCGGCGACGGGCGTCTCGCGGCCACGCACCAGGACACGGCCGCCCTCCGCGAGGGCTTCCACCTCGACGTGATCGCCCAAAAACTTCATAACGGTCGCGGAGGCCGGGTGCTCCTGGACCTCGTCCGGGGTGCCGACCTGCTCGAGGCGGCCGCGGTCGAGCACGGCGACCCGGTCCGACAGCTCCAGGGCCTCGTCCTGGTCGTGAGTGACGAAGATCGTGGTCTGGCCGGTGCGGTCGTGGATCTCGCGCAGCCAGCGGCGCAGGTCCTTGCGGACCTGGGCATCCAGCGCGCCGAAGGGCTCGTCCAGCAGCAGGACCCGCGGCTCGACGGCGAGCGCGCGCGCGAGCGCCACCCGCTGGCGCTGGCCGCCGGAGAGTTGCGACGGGAAGCGGTCGCCGAAGCCCGAGAGCCGGATCAGGTCGAGCAGGTCGCCGACCCGGCGCTTGATCTCAGGCTTGGCCGGCCGCTCGGCCCGGCGCCGCGCGTTCAGCCCGTACGCGATGTTGTCGGCCACGCTCATGTGCTTGAACAGGGCGTAGTGCTGGAACACGAAGCCCACCGCCCGCTCCTGCACGGCAAGCCCCGTGGCGTCGTCGTCGCCGAACAGGATCCGGCCCCGGTCCGGCGCGTCGAGCCCGGCGATGATCCGCAGCAGGGTCGTCTTGCCCGAGCCCGAGGGGCCGAGCAGGCCGAGCAGCTCCCCCGCCCGCACGTCGATCGACAGGTCGTGCAGCACCGCGGCCGTGTCGAAGGTCTTCGAGACGTTCTCGACCCGGATCGCCGTCGAGGGACGGTCAGTGGGCGCGGCCGTGCGCAAGGTCGCCCGCGAAGCGCCATTCGAGGAAGGATTTGAGGACGAGGGTGATGAGGGCAAGGACGGCGAGGAGCGAAGCGACGGCGAAGGCGGCGACGAAGTTGTACTCATTGTAGAGGATCTCCACGTGGAGTGGGATGGTGTTGGTCAGGCCGCGGATGTGGCCGGACACCACCGACACCGCCCCGAATTCGCCCATCGCCCGGGCATTGCAGAGGAGCACGCTGTAGAGCAGGCCCCAGCGGATGTTGGGCAGCGTCACCGTGCGGAACGCGTGCAGGCCCGAGGCGCCGAGCGTCAGCGCGGCCTCCTCCTCCGCGGAACCCTGTTCCTGCATCAGCGGGATCAGCTCGCGGGCCACGAACGGGAAGGTGACGAACACCGTGGCGAGCACGATCCCCGGCAGGGCGAACAGCACCTGGAACCCGTGGTCCATGAGCCAGGTGCCGAACAGGCCCTGCGAGCCGAACAGCAGCACGTAGATCAGCCCAGAGACCACCGGCGAGACCGAGAACGGCAGGTCGATCAGGGTGATCAGCAGCGACTTGCCGGGGAACTCGAACTTGGCGATCGCCCAGGAGGCCGCCAGGCCGAACACCACGTTGAACGGCACCGCGATCGCCGCCACCGTCAGGGTCAGGCGGATCGCGCTCCAGGCATCCGGCTCCCGGAACGCCGCCAGGAAGGCATCGAGCCCCTTCGAGAGCGCCTGGGTGAACACCGCGAGCAGCGGCAGCACCAGGAACAGCGCCGGGAAGGTGATCGCGATCCCGATCAGGACGAGCCGGGTTCCGGCGCCCTCCGAGGCGACGGGCTCCGCCCGCGTGGCCGGCGCGACGGTCGGGGAGAAGATCTCAGACATAGCCGAAGCGCCTCCGGCTCCAGGCCTGGATCAGGTTGATGGCGAGCAGGGTCAGGAACGAGATGCCCAGCATGATCGTGGCGATGGCCGCCGCGCCGCCGTAGTCGAACTCGGACAGCTTGATCACGATCAGCAGCGGCGCGATCTCCGAGACGTAGGGCAGGTTGCCGGCGATGAAGATGATCGAGCCGTATTCGCCGACCCCCCGGGCGAAGGCCAGGGCGAACCCGGTGAGCACAGCCGGGATCAGCGGCGGCAGCACCACCCGGGTCAGGGTCCCGAGCCGGGTGGCGCCCAGGGTGGCGGAGGCCTCCTCGATCTCCTTGTCGATCTCGGCGATCAGCGGCTGCACGGTCCGCACCGCGAAGGGCAGCCCGATGAACACCATGGCGATGAAGATCCCCACCGGCGTGTAGGCCGCCTGGATGCCGAGACGGGCGAGCGGCGCGCCGAGCAGCCCGTCCGGCGCGTAGAGCGCGGCGAGCGCGATGCCGGCCACGGCGGTCGGCAGGGCGAAGGGCAGGTCGACCGCCGCGTCGACGATCTTCCGGCCCGGGAAGCGGTAGCGGGTCAGGACCCAGGCGACCAGGAAGCCGAACACCGAGGCGGTGAGCGCCGCGACCGCGGAGACGCCGAAGCTGAGCTTCAGGGCGCTGGCCACCCGCGGATCGGTGGCCACGTACCAGATCCCCGAGAGCCCGAGGCCGGACGCCTTGGCCACGAGCCCGGCGAGCGGCAGCAGCACGACGAGCCCGAGGCAGGTCAGCGTGTAGCCAAAGCTGAGCCCGAAGCCCGGGATCACGCTGGGACGGCGGAAGGTCCGTTTGCGACGCGGTGTCTCGACCATGGTTCCCGCCTCAGCGGCCGGCCCGGCTCAACCGGTCGAACAGGCCGCCGGCGTCGAAGTTCCGCTTCTGGATCTCGTCCCAGGACCCCTGCATGTCCTCGATCTTGAACAGCTTGATTTCGGGGAGCTGGGCGAGGTCGGCCGGCGCCGCCGCCTCGCGGCGGATCGGGCGGTAATGGTGCTTGGCGAAGATCGCCTGCGCGCGGTCGCTGTAGAGGAAATCGAGATAGGCCTGGGCGGCCTTGGTGGTGCCCTTGCGCTCGGCGTTCACCGCCACGAGGGCCACCGGCGGCTCGGCGTAGATCGAGGTCGGTGGCGAGACGATGTCGAACTTGTCGGCGCCGAACTCCTGCAGCACCAAGTAGGCCTCGTTCTCCCAGGTCGGCAGCACGTCGCCGAGCCCGCGCTGCGCGAAGGTTACGGTCGAGCCGCGCGCCCCGGTGTCGAGCACGGGCACGTTCTTGTAGATCTGGCCCACGAAGGCATCCGCCTTGGCGGTGTCCTTGTCCTGGCCGTAGGCGTAGCCCCAGGCGGCCAGGAAGTTCCAGCGTCCGCCGGCCGAGGTCTTCGGGTTGGGGGTGATCACCTTCACGTCGGGCTTGGTCAGGTCGGCCCAGTCCTTCACGCCCTTCGGGTTGCCCTTGCGGACCAGGAACACCACCGTCGAGGTGTAGGGCACGGCCTCGTTGGGAAGCTTGCTGCGCCAGTCGTCGGGGATCTTGCGGGTGAGCTTGGCGATGGCGTCGATATCCGACGGGATGCCCAGCGTGACCACGTCGGCGTCGACGCCGTCGATCACAGTCCGGGCCTGTGCACCCGAGCCGCCATGCGAGGCGCGCACGGTGATCGCCTCGCCGGTCTTGGCCTTCCACGCCTCGGCGAAGACCGCGTTGATCTCGCGATAGAGTTCCCGGGTCGGGTCGTAGGAGACGTTCAGCAGTGCGGTCTCGGCGTTTGCCGGCAGGAGCCCGCTCAGCAGGCCGGCGCCGACCAGCATCGAGAGGCCGAGCGCCCCCACAACCCGGTTCCGTGCCGCACCGTTCTTCGTCACGTCGATTCTCCCCGCCGGCCACGGTTGCGCTGCAAAGAGGCGCACGCCAGGGACCCTGGATCGTTCGTTTTACCGAACGAAGTCAAGCCAGGCGGCGGCTCTCGCATCGTCGTGCGCTTGAAGCAGGATCGGCGGAATTCCCGGAAACACAAGCGTGTCCGAGTTCGCCGCTCGGCGGAGCACATGGATCTTCTCCCGCAGAATGCGCAGGGAGAAGAATGTCGCCACAGGAGCGAGTTTCATAGAAAGAACGACTTGGTGTGCGCTGACGCACCTGCCGCGTGATGCCGTCTGGGCCCGCGCGCTTCCGCGATCTTCAGAGGGGCGCGGCTTACGGCTTCGCTTTACCGAGCTGCTTCACCAGGGCTTCGAGGCGCTGGTCGATCGGCGCAGCGAACGTGTCGGCGTAGACCGAGCGCAGGTTCTGCCCGAGATGCCGCCGCACGCTCGGGCTGAGCGGGGCCACGGTCGAGGAGGCGGTCTCTTCGGAGGGGCGCTCCGGATACGACTTCGTCATGATCCCGAGGCTCCCGTGTGTCCCGCCCTGAGAATGGCAAAGCTTGGTTAAGAGACCGTCACGGATGGCCGATGTCCGCGCTCGGAACTGGCCACGCCGGGGGCACGTTGCCGGCCATGACCCCTCGCGCAGATCGGATTCACCCTTTGTCCCGCTCGATGTCCCTGACCCTCTCGGCATTCCTGATGGTGGCCGCGACGGCTGCGCCTGCCCTGGCCCAGACCAAGCCCGGCGAGATCAAGGGCATCGACGCCATGGGCGACAAGTCGCGCAGCGCCCAGGATGGCTGGAGCCAGGCCCCCGTTCCCCGCGAGCAGTCGGCCGCCAAGGACGCGCCGAACCCGGGTGGCCACTCCATCGACGAGAACGCCAAGCGGCCCGTCCCCGGCGCCAACACCGGCGGGTCTTCGGCGACGGAGCCGCAGGCACCGCTGGACCACCGCACCGGCGGCCCCTCCGGCACGAACCCGGCCGCGCCCTCGAAGTGAGAAAGGCCAACGCGCTCAAGGCGATGGTGCCGAATCCAAGGGGCCGATCAACTTAAAACATCAGCGGGCTGTGTGTCACGCAACCACACTTGCCTCGTGCACGCTTTTTTGGGACACACTGGAATTATACCAGATCGCCTTTAAGGAGCGGAGATGACGGTCCAGGTCTCTAGGCGTGGCCTGCTCAAAGGGGCCGGCGCCGGCCTCGCGGGCGGCTCGCTCGGCGCACTCGGCTTCGGCGGCCTTCAGCCGGCCATGGCCGCCGCAGTGCGGCCGTTCAAGCTCGCGCAGATGCGCGAGACCCGCAACACGTGCCCGTACTGCTCGGTGGCGTGCGGCGTCATCCTGTACAGCCTCGGCGACCGCTCGAAGAACGCGCGCTCCTCGGTGATGCATGTCGAGGGTGACCCCGATCACCCGGTCAACCGCGGCACCCTCTGCCCGAAGGGCTCGGCGCTGCTCGACTTCGTGCATTCGGAGACCCGCACGAAGTACCCGCTCTACCGCGCCCCGGGCACGTCCGCGTTCAAGCGCGTCTCCTGGGACTTCGCCCTCGACCGGATCGCCACCCTCCTCAAGGAGGATCGGGACAAGAACTTCCTGGCCAAGAACGAAGAGCTCACGGTCAACCGCTGGACCACGACGGGCTTCCTCGGCGCCTCGGCCACCACCAACGAGACGGCCTGGCTGACCTACAAGACAGTCCGCAGCATGGGTGCCCTGGTCTTCGATAATCAGGCCAGAGTTTGACACGGTCCGTCGGTCGCCAGTTTGGCGCCCTCCTTCGGACGCGGTGCGATGACCAACCTCTGGATGGACATCAAGCACGCGGACGTGATTACCGTGATGGGCGGCAATGCCGCCGAAGCGCATCCGTGCGGATTCAAGTGGGTCGTCGAGGCGAAGGCCCATAACAACGCCAAGCTCATCGTCGTCGACCCGCGCTTCACCCGCACGGCGTCGGTGGCCGACCTGTACTGCCCGATCCGGCAGGGGACTGACATCGCGTTCCTGTCCGGCGTCGCGAAGTACCTGATCGACAACGACAAGCTGCAGCACCGCTACGTCGCGGCCTATTCCAACGCGGGCTACGTCGTCCGAGAGGGCTACGATTTCAGCGAGGGCCTGTTCGCCGGCTACGACGCCGACAAGCGCGACTACGACAAGACCACCTGGGACTACGAGATCGGTCCCGATGGCTACGCCGTGGTCGACGAGACGATGCAGCATCCGCGCTGCGTCATGCAGCTCCTGAAGAAGCACATCGCCATCTACACGCCCGAGATGGTGGAGCGGATCTGCGGCTCGCCGAAGGAGACCTTCCTGAAGGTCTGCGAGCTGATGGCGACCACGTCGTCCCCTGAGCGGACGATGGCCTCGCTCTACGCGCTCGGCTGGACGCACCACTCCAAGGGCTCGCAGAACATCCGCTCGATGTGCATCGTCCAGACGTTGCTCGGCAACATCGGCATGCTCGGCGGCGGGATGCAGGCGTTGCGCGGTCACTCCAACATCCAGGGGCTGACCGATCTCGGGCTGATGTCGAACCTCATCCCGGGTTATCTCAACCTGCCCGTGGAGAAGGAGCCGGACTACGCGAGCTACATGGCCAAGCGGCAGTTCAAGCCGCTGCGCCCGGGGCAGACCAGCTACTGGCAGAACTACAACAAGTTCTTCGTCTCGTTCCAGAAGATGATGTGGGGCGATAAGGCGACGAAGGAGAACGACTGGGCCTACGATTACCTGCCCAAGCTCGACGTGCCGACCTACGACGTGATCCGTGGGTTCGAGCTCGCCAAGCAGGGCAAGATGACGGGCTACATCATCCAGGGCTTCAACCCCCTGCTGTCGTTCCCGAACCGCGCCAAGATGACGGAAGCCTTCTCCAAGATGAAGTTCATCGTGGTGATGGATCCGCTCAAGACGGAGACCGCCCGGTTCTGGGAGAACCACGGCGAGTACAACGACGTCGACCCGACCAGGATCCAGACCGAGGTATTCGAGCTGCCGACCACCCTGTTCGCGGAGGAGGAGGGCTCGCTGTCGAACTCCAGCCGCTGGCTGCAGTGGCACTGGCAGGCCCAGGAGGCTCCGGGCGAGTGCCGCTCGGACATCGAGATCATGTCGGAGATCTTCCTCCGCGTGAAGGCGGCCTACAAGAAGGACGGCGGCGCGTTCCCGGACCCGATCGTCAACCTGAAATGGGACTACGCCATCGCCGAGTCGCCGACGCCGACCGAGCTCGCCCGCGAGCTCAACGGCTACACGGTGGCGCCGACGCCCGACCTCAACGGGACCGTCATGCCGGCGGGCCGGCAACTCGACGGCTTCGCCCAGCTCAAGGACGACGGCACGACCGCCTGCGGGTGCTGGATCTACTCGGGCTGCTACACCGAGAAGGGCAACACCATGGCCCGCCGGGACAACACCGATCCCGGCGACCGCGGCATCGCGCCGAACTGGGCCTTCGCGTGGCCGGCCAACCGGCGCGTGCTCTACAACCGGGCGTCCTGCGACCCGGAGGGCAAGCCCTGGTCGGAGAAGAAGAAGCTCATCGAGTGGAACGGCAAGCAGTGGATCGGCTTCGACGTCCCGGATTACGGCGTCACCGTCGCCCCCGATAAGGGCGTCGGCCCGTTCATCCTGAACCAGGAGGGCGTCGCCCGCCTGTGGACCCGGGGGCTCATGCGCGACGGGCCGTTCCCGACGCACTACGAGCCGTTCGAGTCGCCGATGGCCAACATCCCGTTCCCGAAGATCAAGGGCGCCCCGGCGGCCCGGATCTTCAAGGACGACCTGGCCGATCTCGGCGACGCGACCGAGTTCCCCTACGCGGCGACCAGCTACCGACTGACCGAGCACTTCCACGGCTGGACCAAGCACGCCCGGATCAACGCGATCCTCCAGCCCGAGGCCTTCGTGGAGATCTCGGAGGAGCTCGCGAAGGAGAAGGGCATCGCCAAGGGCGGCTGGGTCCGCGTCTGGTCGAAGCGCGGCTCGCTCAAGGCCAAGGCGGTGGTGACGAAGCGGATCAAGCCGCTGATCTGCGACGGCAAGCCCGTCCACGTCGTCGGCATCCCGCAGCACTGGGGCTTCATGGGCCTGACGAAGAAAGGATGGCACCCGAACTCGCTGACGCCCGTGGTGGGTGACGCGAACACCGAGACGCCGGAGTTCAAGGCCTGGCTCGTGAATATCGAGCCGACCACGCCGCCGTCCGACGCGGTCGCCTGAGGGGAGCTGACAGCATGGCCGATTACAGCTCCCTCGATATCCGCCAGCGCTCCGCCTCCACGGAGACGCCGCCGGATATCCGCCGCCAGGTGGAGGTCGCCAAGCTCATCGACGTGTCGAAATGCATCGGCTGCAAGGCCTGCCAATCGGCTTGCGAGGAGTGGAACGACCTGCGCGACGACATCGGGATCAACCGCGGTGTCTATGACAACCCCCACGACCTCACCCCGAAGTCGTGGACCCTCATGCGGTTCACCGAGTACGAGAACCCGGAGACCCAGAACCTCGAATGGCTGATCCGCAAGGACGGCTGCATGCACTGCACCGAGCCGGGCTGCCTCAAGGCCTGCCCGTCCCCCGGGGCGATCGTGCAGTACTCCAACGGCATCGTCGACTTCATCGAGGAGAACTGCATCGGCTGCGGCTACTGCGTGAAGGGATGCCCGTTCAACATCCCGCGCATCAGCCAGACCGACCACAAGGCGTACAAGTGCACCTTGTGCTCGGACCGGGTCGCGGTGGGTCAGGCCCCGGCCTGCGCCAAGGCGTGCCCGACCGGCTCGATCATGTTCGGCACCAAGCAGGCGATGATCGAGCAGGCCGAGAGCCGCGTCGAGGACCTGAAGTCGCGCGGCTTCGAGCATGCCGGCCTCTACGACCCGGCCGGCGTTGGCGGCACGCACGTCATGTACGTGCTGCACCACGCCGACCAGCCGAGCCTCTATGCCGGCCTGCCGAACGACCCGAAGATCTCGCCGCTGGTGGCCTTCTGGAAGGGCGGCGCCAAGGTGTTCGGGCTCGCCGCGATGGGCTTTGCCGCGGTCGCGGGCTTCTTCCACTACGTGACGGCCGGCCCGAACGAAGTCGTGCCGGAAGAAGAGGAAGAGGCGGTCGAGTACGACGAGGCCAAGCGCCGCGGCGAGACCGGCGGCGGCGAGGCGCGGCCGCACTAGACGCGACGGTCTCCCTCCCCCCCCTGCGGGGGAGGGTGGCCCCCGAAAGGGGGTCGGGAGAGGGGAGCGACGGTGCAGGATGGGCGTTGCCCGTCATGCCGGTCGCATCCTTTCCTGAGCCCGGGTTCCCCTCTCCCGACTCCTGCTGACGCAGGGGCCACCCTCCCCCGCAGAGGGGGAGGGAGAGCTGCGCGGATCCGGAATCGACAGGGTGGCACCGTCGAGGTCATGCCGCCCTACATTAAGTTTCCGGGTCGATCCGTGCCGCGGAGCCGGCCCCGTCACGCGCGAGAAGGCCGATGACGAGCCAGAACGAGATCCGGGACGGCGATTCCCGCCCCCTCCACCACGCCAAGTCCGAGGCGCCGGAGGTGATGTACGTCCCCCGCTACACCGGGGTGCAACGCGTGAACCACTGGATCACCGCGATCCTGTTCACGCTGCTGACCCTGTCCGGGCTGGCGATGTTCACGCCCTACCTGTTCTCGCTGACCGGCCTGTTCGGCGGCGGGCAGGCGACGCGCGCGATCCATCCGTGGTTCGGCGTCGCCCTGGCGGTGAGCTTCTTCTTCCTGTTCGTGCGCTTCTGGAAGCTCAACATTCCCAACAAGGACGATGTCGCGTGGTCCATGAAGATCGGCGACGTCGTCACCAACCGGGAGGATCGCCTGCCCGAGCTCGGCAAGTACAATGCCGGCCAGAAGGGCGTGTTCTGGGGCCAGACCGCGCTGATCGGCGTGATGTTCGTCACCGGCCTGATGATCTGGAACACCTATTTCGGCGGGTTGACGACCATCGAGACCCAGCGCTGGGCGCTGCTCGCCCACTCGCTCGCGGCCGTGATCGCCATCGCGATCATCGTGGTCCACATCTACGCCGGCATCTGGGTGCGCGGCACCGGCCGGGCGATGGTGCGCGGCACGGTGACGGGTGGCTGGGCCTACCGGCATCACCGCAAGTGGTTCCGGCAGATCGCCGGATCCAAGGCGCGCCGGGGCTCGGTGGACAAGCGCGGATCCTGAGGCGTGGCCAACTTCTTCAGGCGCAAGCCAACGGTACCGGCCGGGACGACGCCCGCCGGGTCCGAGCCCAAACCCCAGCGGCGGGATTTCAGTGAGCTGAAGCCCGATCCCGACAAGATCGGGATCTCGGGCTCGGTCCCGTTCGTGCGGCTGCCCGATCCCGGGACGCTGTTCGCCGACCGGGCCGCGCGCCTGATTGCGGCGGCACCGGGACATCCGATGGAGGCCTATCTCCGGTTCGTCGCCGAGGTGGCCCGGGCGCAGGCGTCCGTGCAGGCGGCGTTTCCACCCGCCGAGGCCCCGGCTGCCTCCGACATGGCCCTGCGGACCGAGCACGGGATGCCGTCCCTGTCGCGCCAGCGGCTCGAGGCGGATGCCGGCTTCGACGGTTGCCTCACCGCACTGTTGGACCAGCTCGACCTGTCGGTGTCCCCGGAGGCTTCCCAGGCCGCCCGCGCGAGCCTGCTCGCGGCCTCCCCGGCGGACCGGCTGGATCTCGCCGTACAGGTCGTGGAAGGCGCGCTTCCGGTGGAGCGGATCGCCGAATGCGTGTTTGTGGCGGCCGCCCTCCAGGTCCGGTTCGCCCAGGATGCGGCGCGTCTCGACGCCTCGGCGCTGAAGCCCGTGGCCGACGGCGTTTGCCCGTGCTGCGGCGGCGCGCCGGTGGCGAGCGTGGTGGTGAGCTGGACTCCGGCCGACAAGGCCCGGTACCTGAGCTGCTCGGTTTGCAGCACCCTGTGGAACCACGTCCGGATCCGCTGCACCGCCTGCGGCTTCGGCGAAGGCATCAGCTATTACGGGCTCGACGAGGTCTCGAAGGACGTCCAGGTCGAGACCTGCACGACCTGCCACAGCTACATCAAGCACCTGCACCAGCACCGGGCGCCGACCCTCGACCCGGTGGCGGACGATATCGCGTCCTACGGCCTCGACCTGAAGATCGCCGAGGACGGATTCCGCCGCGCGGGCTTGAACTTGCTGTTCATCGTTTAACTCCCGGATCAACCTGGTCCGGGACCGCGTGAAGGGGCAGAGCCGAGCCCTGCCCGATCCCGCGCGCTCAGCGATACCCGTACCGGCTCTTGGCGGCGGCCAGCAGGTGGAGCGCCGGGCCGGACTTGCCGGCGGCGCATTCCGCGGCGGCCTGGCTGAGGTCGGCGTTGAACTGGTCGCCCACCGGCTTGTTGAGGTTGCCGGTGGCCACGTCGCTGTCCACGATGGCCTTGGTGCGCGCGATCTCCGGGCCGCAGCCGCTGCCGGCGGGCAGGAATAACGGCGCCGGAACGATGGGCGAGGGCTCGGAGACCTTGGGCGCGGCGGCGCGCTGCTGGCAGGCACCGAGCGTCGCGGCGGCGAGAACCACGAGGCTGAGGCGCATCGGAAGACGTGACGCGGGCACGGCGATCATCCTGTTGCGGCGCACGGGCTGCGCCGCCAGGGTTTTGGGCCGAGCTTGGCAGTGGGTCAATCGCCCGGGCGGCATACCCGCACGCTGTGATGATCACACATGGGGTTCCGGGTGGTCTAAGGCTCGATCAGGTGCCCGATCCTGAACCGGGACGCGCCCGTCCTCCCCGCAAACGGGGAGGATGGGCGCCCTCCCTGGACGGCACGTTCCGTTGACCGTGTACACCGTCCCGATCCGCAGATCCGCCGGCCCGGGCGTCGGCGCGCCCTATTTGGCCTTGTCGGACAGCGCCTTCAGGCCGGATTCGTAGATCCCCTGGATGGCGTCGACCGCCACGGTGTCGGGGGCGCCCTTGGCGTTGAAGGTCCCGCTCCAGGTCACCTTGGAGCCCGTGCCCTCGGGGGCGACGGCCAGCGTCGACTTGTAGTCGGCGACCGGCAGCGGGCCCTCCAGGATCGTGTAGGTGTAGCTCATCACCTTGTCGTCGCGGGAGACCTGCTCCTCCTTGAGGGTGCCGCCGCCCTTCAGGCTCAGCGTGCGGACCTTCAGGCCGTCCTTGTCGGACAGGACGCACTTCTCGATGGCCGGGTGCCAATCGCCGATGCCGCAGAACTCGCCGATCGTCTGCCAGACCTTGGCCGGCGGCGCGGCGATGTCGGCCGAGCGCGTCACCTCCAGGGCGTGGCCCGCGACGGTGGAAGCGGCCAGCGCCAAGGCGGCAAGCGGCAGGGGCCGGCTGAAAGCGAAGGGCATCGGGGGGTCTCCATCCATATCGATCGCGGCGGGCGCCGCGCAGGCTCTGGGGCCGCGCAGGAGCTAAGCCGCGAGACCCGCCGGGGCAATGGGCCGGCCTGACGGACGGCGGCTTCCGCGCCCAGACGACGCGGCGGGCGGACAGGGCGTCCCGGTCGAAGCCCCTACCCTACCACCCCTCCCCCAAGTCGCCCTCGACCGGGTCGCCATATCCCTGCACCGGCGCGTAGGCCGGGCGCACGGCGGTTCGGGCGTACGAGGCCGGGAGCGTGCGCCGGCCCATCTGGTCCAGGTCGGCCAGGGTGTCGTCCGGGGCATAGGGATCGCGGCTCCGGGCGAGCCGGCGGGTGCGCGTGCCGCGCTCGGCCACCAGGGCATCGGTGCCCTCGATCTGGACGCGAGTCCGGCTCGCCCCCTGGGCCTTCACGAGGTTGAACAAGGTCGCGGCGTTGCGCACCGACAGCCGCACGCAGCCGTGCGAGGCCGCGCGCCCGAGGCTGCGGACGTGGTTGGTGCCGTGGATCGCGTGGCCCTGGTTCGTGAAGAACATCGCGAACGGCATGGGCGCATCGTCCCACTCCTTCGAGAAGTGGGTGCGCTCCATCCGGAACGGCCGATAGGAACCGGACGGCGTGTCGTAGGCCTCGACCCCGGTGGAGACCGGCCAGGTGTAGCGCGGCTGCCCATCGACCGTGACCTCCATGCGCTGGGAGGATTTGTCGACGGTGATGAGCACATCCGCCCGGGCCGCCGGGGACGCGGCGCCCCACAGGAGCAGTCCGGACAGGACCGAGACCAGACCAATACGCATGAATGACCTCGATGGAGGGGGAAACCGCTTCGAGATAGGCTAAGCCCTTGCTAACGCCAAGGTTCCTGGGCGGGATCCTGCCGCCGCGGGGTTCGACTGCGCAGGCGCTGCGACGGCCGAGGGGCCGCCCGGATCCGGCCGCCTGCATCGTCGTCGCGGGCGGTCCCGAACCCACCCGGTGGAGCGCTTGCACGCGGAACTTGGCTTGGTCCTTGGCCGCTTCCCCAGGCGGGCGGCCCGGCTTCGGCACGGAAGATGCCCCCCGGAAGTTGCGCCCGTTGACACCCGCCCGCCGCCGGGCGCCTCCTACCCCATCCCAGATCCGGAGATCTTATGGCCCTCGACCCCGCCCTCGCCGCCGAGATCGAAGCGTCCGTGGCCGAAGGCTTCGCCGACCAGGTCGCGCACACGCAGGCGCTGGTCCGGTTCGCCTCGCTGCGGGGCGCGGAGCATGCCTGCCAGGATTACGTGTTCGGGACGTTCCGGTCCCGGGGCTACGCCACCGAGCGCTTCGCCATGGACCGCGCCGCCATCGCGGCCCATCCGGGCGGCTCGAAGATCGACGAGCGCCACTCGGACGCCCCGATCGTCGTCTGCCACCACCGCCCGCAGACCGAGACCGGGCGCTCGCTGATCCTGCAGGCCCATGTCGACGTGGTGCCGGAAGGGCCCCGCGACCTGTGGACTCACCCGCCCTTCGATCCGGTGATCGAGGGCGACTGGCTCTACGGCCGCGGCGGCGGCGACATGAAGGCCGGGCACGCCGCCAACCTGTTCGCCCTCGATGCGCTGGCCCGCCTCGGCCTCCAGCCCGCCGCCGCGGTGACGATCCAGTCAGTGGTCGAGGAGGAATCCACCGGCAACGGCGCGCTCGCGACCCATCTGCGCGGCTACCGGGCCGACGCCGTGCTGATCCCGGAGCCCGAGGACGAGAAACTGGTGCGCGCCAACACCGGCGTGCTGTGGTTCACCGTCGAGGTCCGGGGCGTGCCCGTCCACGTGCGCGAGATGGGCGCCGGCGCCAACGCGATCGACGCGACCTATCGGGTCATCGCCGCCCTGCGGGAGCTCGAGGCGCGCTGGAACGCCGAGAAGGGCGCGCACCGCCACTTCGAGGCCGAGGACCACCCGATCAACCTCAATATCGGCCGGATCGAGGGCGGCGACTGGGCCTCCTCGGTGCCGGCCTGGTGCCGGATCGACTGCCGGGTGGCGCTTTATCCGGGCATGGAAGCGGCCCGGGCCGCCGCCGAGATCGAGGCCGCGGTCTCGGATTTCGCCCGCTCGGATTCCTTCCTGGCCAACAACCCGCCGCGCGTCGCCTTCAACGGGTTCTTCGCCGAAGGCTACGTGCTGGCGGAGGGCTCCGAGGCGGAAGCCGTCCTCGGTCGCGCCCACGAGCGGGCGATGGGCGCCAAGCTGCAGAGCTTCATGTCGCCGAGCTACCTGGATACGCGGGTCTACGCCCTCTACGACCGGGTGCCGGCCCTGTGCTACGGGCCGATCGCCCAGAACGTCCACGGCTTCGACGAGCGCGTCAGCCTCGCCTCGGTCAAGCGCTGCACCACCGCGATGGCGCTGTTCGTGGCCGAGTGGTGCGGGACGGAGCGGCAGGCGGGCTGAAGCACGGGCTCCACGCGAGCGGTTCGCTACGACCTGCCTGCCCGATGTGAGCGCCCGCGATCCCCCTCTCTCAGGGGATAAGCCGGTCCGCCCGGAGCCGGGTGAACAGGTCGTAGAACGCGTCGTCGGTGGGCTGATACGCCGTAAAGCCCAGCCGGCGGCTCTTGCTCATGTCGGTGACGACCTCGATCGGCCGGCCGAGATCGGCATCGGTGTGCCAGGGGGAGGCGAGCTTCGCGAGGTCCGTCTCGGCCAGGCCGTGGCGCTCGGCGAGCTCGGCCCAGGCCGGCCCGTCCTGCGCCATCCTGTCCTCCAGCGGCCGGACCGTACCATCGAACGGCACCGCCTCGATCCCGAACCAGTCGGCGATCCGGCCCCACATCCAGCTCCAGCGGAAGACGTCGCCGTCGACCACGTTGAACGCCTCGTTGGCGGCCTTCGGCTCGGTGGAGGCCCAGAGCAGCTGGCGGGCGAGCAGCCTCGCGTCGGTCATGTCGGTGAGCCCGTTCCACTGGGCGGCCGAGCCCGGGAATGTGAAGGGGCGCCCCAGCTCCCGGCACAGGGTGGCGTAGCAGGCCAGCGTCGTGCCCATGTTCATGGCATTGCCGACCGCCTTGCCGATGATCGTGTGCGGGCGGTGCACGCTCCAGGTGAAGCCGTCGCGGGCGCTGGCCGCGAACACCGCGTCCTCCTGGGCGTAGTAGAAGTTCTCGATGTCGAGCCGGCCCTGGTCCTCGCGGAACGGCGTCTGCGGCAGGGTGCCTTTGCCGTATGCCTCGAACGGGCCGAGATAGTGCTTCAGCCCGGTCACCAGGGCGACGTGGCGGACGCTCTTCTGGGGGCGTAGGGCATCAAGCAGGTTCTCGATCATGGCCCGGTTGACCCGGATCATCTCCGCCTCGGTCGGACGCCGCTGCCAGGTCGCCAGGAACACGTGGCTCGGTGCGAGGCCGGCGAGCGCCTTGTCGAGGGAGTCCGGGTCCTGAAGGTCGGCGACGACCGGCTCGACCCCCGCCATCGCCACAGGCTTGCGGGCGAGCCCCGCGACCCGCCAGCCCTCCTCGGCCAGCAGCGCCCCGGTGGCGCTCCCCACGATCCCGCTGGCGCCGACGATCAGGGCCGTGTTCGACATGCACATCCTCTCCGCCCGGCTCAAATCCAGGTTGAGCGGCAGATGCGGCCGACCCCCACAGGCTTCAAGGCCGCCCGACGCCGCCCTCCCCCGCGTCGCGGGTATTGGCGGAGGCGCTTGGTAGACAGGCGTTCTCGTCGCTGGCCGCTTTCAGGATGGGACCGATCGTGCTCGTGGAGGACTCGGGCGCGGAGAGCTATTTCCTCTTTGAAGGATGCGGGCATTGCACCGCCGTCCGAACATCCTCCTTGTCATTCCGGGGCGCCGAAGGCGAACCCGGAATGACAAAGCGGTTTATTGTGCCGCCAGAGCATCATCATCGATCGGTGTCGTGATGCGCGGCCGCCGCTCCCCGCTCCTCACGCCACCCGGTCGATCGCCGCGCCCAGCACCTCGACGATCTCGCCGATCTGGCCGTGTTCGATGATCAGCGGCGGCGACAGGGCGATGATGTCGCCGGTGACGCGGGTGAGCAGGCCGCGCGCGAAGCAATCCACGAACAGGTCGTAGGCGCGCTTGCCGGGGGCGTCGGGCCGGGGCGCCAGCTCGATGCCGGCAATCAGCCCGATGGTGCGGATGTCGATGACGTTCTTGCGCCCGCGCAGGTCGTGCATCGCCGTGGCCCAGTCGTCCGCGAGGTCGGCGGCGCGGGTGAGCAGCCCCTCCTCCCGGTAGATGTCGAGCGTGGCGAGGCCGGCCGCGCACGCCACCGGGTGCCCGGAATAGGTGTAGCCGTGGAACAGCTCGATCCCGACCGGGCCGTTCATCAGCGCGTCGTGCACCGCGCGGCTCGCGAACACCGCGCCCATCGGCACCGTGCCGTTGGTCAGGCCCTTGGCGCTGGTCACGAGATCGGGCACCACGCCGAAATAATCGGTGGCGAAGGGCGCGCCGAGGCGGCCGAAGCCGGAGATGACCTCGTCGAAGATCAGCAGGATGCCGTGCTTGGTGCAGAGCGCGCGCAGGCGTTCGAGATAGCCCTTCGGCGGGATCAGCACGCCGGTGGAGCCCGCCACCGGCTCCACGATGCAGGCCGCGATGGTCTCGGCCCCATGGAGCGCCACCAGCCGCTCCAGGTCGTCGGCCAGCTCCGCCCCGTGCTCGGGCTGGCCCTTCACGAAGGCGTTGCGGGCCGGATCGTGGGTATGGCGCAGGTGATCGGTACCGTTGAGCTGCGGGAAGACCCGGCGGTTCGACACGATGCCGCCCACCGACAGGCCGCCGAAGCCGACGCCGTGATACCCGCGCTCGCGGCCGATCAGCCGGGTGCGGGTGCCCTGCCCGATCGCCCGCTGGTAGGCGAGCGCGATCTTGAGGGCGGTGTCGACCGATTCGGAGCCGGAATTGGTGAAGAACACCCGGTCGAGGCGGTTGTCGGGGCCGCCCGGGGCGATCTCGGCGAGCCGCTCGGCGAACTCGAACGCGATCGGGTGGCCCATCTGGAAGGTCGGGGCGAAGTCCAGCGTCGCGAGCTGGCGCTCTACCGCGGCGGAGATCCCCCGGCGCCCGTGCCCGGCATTGACGCACCAGAGCCCGGCGGTGCCGTCCAGCACCGTGCGGCCGTCATCGGCCGTGTAGTGCATGCCCTCGGCGGCCACCAGCATCCGCGGCGCCGCCTTGAACTGGCGGTTGGCGGTGAACGGCATCCAGAAGGCGTCGAGCGACGGCGTGTTGCGCAGGGGATGGTCGGTCATGGGTCGGCTCTCCGGGGCGACGTCCAGTCCAGGGGACACCCTGGCGGATCGGGCAACAAGTCCTTTTCTGATCGCCGCCAAGCCCTTGCAGAATCGGGGCCGCGGACGGCACCGTTGCGGGATCCTCAACACCTGAAACGGGGCCGGGACGGATGAGCATCGATGTCGGCGCGCGCCTGCGCTTCGTGCGGGCCCGCCACGGCCTGTCGCAGCGGGCGCTGGCCAAGCGCGCCGGGGTGACGAACTCGGCGATCTCGCTGATCGAGGCGAACCGGGTGAACCCCTCGGTGGGTGCCCTCAAGCGCATCCTCGACGGGGTGCCGATCGGCATGTCCGAGTTCTTCGCGCTCGAACCGGAGCCGGAGCGCAAGGCGTTCTTCGCGGCACACGAGCTGACCGAGATCGGCCGCAAGGCGACCAAGGGGGCGATCTCGTTCCTGCAGGTCGGCGACAGCCTGTTCGGGCGCAAGCTCCAACTCCTGAAGGAGCGCTACGAGCCCGGGGCCGATACCGGCCGGGTGCCGCTCTCCCACGAGGGCGAGGAGGGCGGCATCGTGCTGTCCGGCCGCCTCGAGGTCACGGTCGGCGAGGAGCGGCGCATCCTCGGCCCCGGCGATGCCTACAGCTTCGACAGCCGCCGCCCGCACCGGTTCCGCTGCGTCGGCCCCAACCCGTGCGAGCTGGTCAGCGCCTGCACGCCGCCGAGTTTTTAGAGCCGGATGCCGGGCGACAGCGTCATCCTCCTCCACGGTCTCGGGCGGACGTCCGCCTCGCTCGCGCGGATGCGGGCGGCGCTGACCGCCTCGGGCTACCGAGCGGTGGCGCTCGACTATCACTCGACCCGCCACGCCCTGCCGGACCTCACGGCCTCACTCGGCCCCCGCATCGCCGAGATCGCGCACGGGACCCCGGGGGATCTGCACTTCGTCGGGCACTCGATGGGCGGGCTCCTCGCCCGGGCCCTGATCGCCCAGGCGCGGCCGGAGCGGCTCGGCCGGCTGGTCATGCTCGGGCCGCCCAATCGCGGCAGCGAGATCGCGGACCGGCTGGGTCATCTCGGGCTCTACCGCCGGGTCTTCGGGCCGGCGGGTCTCACGCTCGGGACCCGCAGCGTCCCGGTCTGGCCCGATCCGGATTACCCGGTCGGCGTTATCGCCGGCACCCGCACCGTCGATCCGATCGGCTGGCTGATGCTGCCCCGGCCCAATGACGGCCGGGTCAGCGTGGCCGCGACCCGGATCGCGGGTCTGCAGGGTCATCTGGTCCTGCCGGTGAGCCACGCGCTGATGATGCATCATCCCACCGTCATCGCGCAGACTTTGCGGTTCCTGGCGGGCGGCGGATTCGGTACTGGCAGGTGAATGCAGAATGCCACCGCGAGCGCGCGAGGATCGATGGCCGTCACGCAGGAAGCCCCGGGATCGGCACCCGGGAAGAGCCAGTCGACGCGGGCGGCGGTGGCGGCCTTCGTGGGCACCACCATCGAGTGGTACGATTTCTTCATCTACGGCACCGCGGCGGCCCTGGTGTTCGGGCCGCTCTTCTTCACGGCGGAATCGCCCTACATCGCGACGCTTGCGGCCTTCGGCACGTTCGCGGTCGGCTTCCTGGCCCGGCCCCTCGGCGGGGTGATCTTCGGGCATCTCGGCGACCGCTTCGGGCGCAAGCGCGCCCTGGTGGCGACCCTGGTGATGATGGGCATCGCCACGTCCGGGATCGGGCTGCTGCCAACCTACGCGTCGGTCGGCCTGTGGGCGCCGGTGCTGTTGGTCGTGCTGCGGCTGGTGCAGGGTATCGCGGTCGGCGGCGAGTGGGGCGGGGCCGTGCTTATGGCCGCTGAGCACGCGCCGGCCGGGCGCAACACCTTCTTCGCCTCGTTCGCGCAGCTCGGCAGCCCCGCCGGGCAGATCCTGTCGCTCCTGGCCTTCCGGCTCGCCAGCCTGCTGGACAAGGAGACCTTCCTGGCCTGGGGCTGGCGCCTGCCGTTCCTGGTGAGCGTTCTGCTGCTCGGCGTCGGCCTCGCGATCCGGCTCGGCGTCGCCGAATCGCCCGCCTTCGAGAAGACCCGGGCCGCGGGCGGGCCGCCGCAGGCCCCCGTGCGCGAGGTGCTGTCGTCCTTCCTCAAGCCGGTGCTGCTGGCGGCCGGCGCCAACACCTTCGCGATCGCCTCGGTCTACCTGTTCAACACCTTCATGATCGCGTTCACGACGCAGTATCTCGGGATCGCCCGCGCGACGATCCTGGACGCGCTGCTGATCGCGGCCGTGGTGCAGCTGGTGATGACCCCGGTGGGCGCCCGTATCGCGGAGCTCATCCGCAACGAGCGGCTGTTCCTGCAGGGCGCGCTGGTCTGGGCGATGCTGGCCCCCTACCCGCTGTTCTGGCTGGTCGAGACCCGGTCGGTGAGCTTGATCATCCTCGGGCTCGCCCTGAACGTCGTCGGCACCGCGACCTTCTACGCGGTGATCGCCGGCTACCTCGCGGGCGCCTTCCCGGCCCGGGTGCGCTATACGGCGATCTCGATCGCCTACCAGTTCTGCGGGGCGCTGGCCGGTGGCCTGACACCGATCGTCGGCACGGTGCTGGCCGAGCGCTTCCAGGGGCATTGGTGGCCGATCGCCGTGTTCGGGACGGTCCTTGCCGGGATCTCCTTCCTCTGCGTGACGCTGATCGGCGGCTACCGGGCGCGCCAGCGCGGCTTTCAGGACGACTGAGGGTCCCGGGTTTTCACTCAAAGGCGGCGGATCCGGCTAACGCGGGATTCAAGGGCTCGCGTTAGAACGGTCGCATGAGCACCCTCGCCGCCACGGCCAGCCAGATGCTGGCGACGTCCCAGAACCAGGCGATCGGCACCGCGGTGGCGCGCCAGCAGATCGCCGCCGAGAAGGCGGTGGCCGGCCTGGTGGCGGAGACCGCCCAGGGCGGCGCCGCATCCGGGCCGCCGGCGCCTCCCGGCCAGGGCCAGCGCCTCGACCTACGGGTCTGAAATCGCCTACCCGAAGCCGTAGAGCCGGCGCGGGTTGTCGACGAAGAGCCGGCGGCGCCTGTCCGCGTCCGGCACCCACTCGGCCATCAGGTCGAGGAGGTCGGACAGGCGCGGCGGGCCGTCCCAGGCGGCGACGTGCGGCCAGTCCGAGCCCCAGACGCAGCGCTCGGGGGCGGCCTCGTTGAGGGCGCGGGCGAACGGAATCGTATCGGCATAGGGCGGCCCGGCCACCGAGTCCCGGAAGGCGCCCGACAGCTTCACCCAATGGCCGTCGCGCACGAGGCCGAGCAGGGTCTGGAAGCCTGGATGCTCCACCCCGGCCGAGGCCGGCATGTGGCCCATATGGTCGAACACCAGGGGCACCGGCAGCCGCGACAGGCGGCTCGCAATCGGCGGCAGGTCGCGGGCGTCGAGCAGGAACTGGAGGTGCCAGCCCATCTCGCGGGCCAGCGCCCCGTAGGCCTCCACCGCATCGAGGCCGATGCCGCCGCCGAACAGCACGTTGAGGCGCAGGCCCACCACCCCGGCCTTCTTCAGGGCGGCGAGGTCCGCATCGGGGAGGCCCAGCGGGATCACCGCGATGCCGCGCAGGCGCTGCCGGTTCGCCCGGAGCGTCTCCATCATCAACCGGTTGTCGGTGCCGTGGACGCTGACCTGGACCAGCACGCCGTTGGCCATGCCGGTGGCGTCGAGCATCGCGAGGTACCGGTCCGCGGGGGCGGCCGGGGGCGTGTAGCTGCGGTCGGCCACGAGCGGATAGGCCGGTGGCAGGCCGATCACGTGGGCATGGGTGTCGACCGCGCCCTCCGGCACCCGGTAGCGCGTCGGGCCGCCGGGGTGCGGATCGGGGGCCGGGCAGTCTCTGATCTCCGCCATGATCAGGTATCCGCGTGCAGGACCCGGCCGCGGGTCTCGGGCAGCGCGAAGGCCGCCAGGAAGAAGATCCCGTAGGCGATGGCCGCGAAGATCGCGATGGCCGAGGCGAGGCCGGCGCGCTCAGCGAGGTAGCCGACGAGCGCTGGGAACAGGGCGCCGATGCCCCGGCCGAAATTGTAGCAGAACCCCTGCCCCGAGCCGCGCAAACGGGTCGGGTAGAGTTCGGTCAGGAACGCGCCCATTCCGGAGAAGTAACCGGAGGCGAAGAAGCCGAGCGGGAAGCCCAGCACCCAGAGCACGCCGTTGGAGAGCGGGATCTGCGTGTAGGCGACGATCACCGCGATGGCGCCGAGCGAGAAGATCAGGAACAGCGGCCGGCGCCCGAGCCGGTCGGCCAGCCACGCGCCCACGAGATAGCCGGCGAACGAGCCGACGATCAGGGCCGCGAGGTAGCCCGTGGAGGACACCACCGACAAGCCGCGCTCCGTGGTCAGGAAGCGCGGCACCCAGGTGGTGATCGCGTAGTAGCCGCCCTGGCATCCGGCCGCCGCCAGCGAGGCGAGCAGGGTGGTCTTGAGGATCGGCCCGGAGAAGATCTCCCAGATCTTCGGCCGGTCGCCGGTCGCGATGGCCCGGGCACGAGTCTCGGCGGCGACCTGCGGTTCCTGGACGTAGCGGCGCAGGTAGAAGATCAGCAGGGCCGGAAGCGCGCCGATCGCGAACATCCAGCGCCAGGCGATCTCGGGGGGCAGCAGCGAGAAGGTCACGGCCTGTGCGAGCACCGCCATGCCCCAGCCGATCGCCCAGCCGGACTGGACCGAGCCGACCGCGCGGCCGCGATATTCGGCCCGGATGGTCTCGCCGATCAGCACGGCGCCGGCCGCCCACTCGCCACCGAAGCCGAGCCCCAGGATCGCCCGGGCGATGAGCAGCTGCTCGAAGTTCTGCACGAAGGCGCAGAGCAACGAGAACACCGAGAACCACAGGATGGTGATCTGGAGGGTGAGCACCCGGCCGATCCGGTCGGCGACGAAGCCCGCGAGCCAACCGCCCAGCGCCGAGGCCAGCAGCGTCACCGTGGCGGCGAGGCCGGCCGTGCCGGAATCGACATGCCAGAGGGCCATGATCGTCCCGATCACCAGCGGGTAGATCATGAAGTCCATGCCGTCGAGGCACCACCCGGCAGCGCAGGCCCAGAAGGTGTGCCGCTCCGTCGACGTCATGGAGCGGTAGAAGGCCATCAGGCTGGCATCGCGGATTTCCACCGCCTCCACGCCCGGATGTCCCGGCCCTGCTTCCGTCCGCATCACACTCTCCCGTCAGCGGATACCAATATCGGCGCCAATAGCCGAGCTGTGCAACCGTGGGGAGGTGCTACGCAAGGAAAAGGCCGCCCTGAGGCGGCCTTTCCCGAGACGTTCCGGTTCAGGCGTCGCTCAGTAGCAGCGCTCCACCAGGACCCGGCGGTAGCCGTAGGGGGTCCAGCGCACCCGCGGGACCGTGTAGCAGCCGCCGCCGTAACCGTAGTCGCCGGCGAAGCCGACCGGGGCGTAGCCGCCGCCATAGCCGTAGCCCGGATAGCCGTAGCCGCCGCCGTAACCGCCGTAGCCACCATAGAGGCCGCCGGCCGCCAAACCCAGGCCGACGCCGAGACCCAGGCCGCCGAGCCCGTAGCCGTAGCCGCCGCGATAGCCGTAGCCGCGGCCGTAGAAGCCCCGGCCGTAGCCACCGCGGAAGCCGGCGCCGCGGAACCCGCCGTAGCCGCCCCGGAACCCGCCGAAGCCACCGCCGCGGAAGCCGCCGAATCCGCCGCCTCGAAACCCGCCGCCGAATCCACCACCGTGGAACCCGCCGCCGTGGAAGCCGCCTCCGCCGAAGCCACGCGCGTCGGCGCTGGCCGGCATCACGACCAGGGCACCCGCCGCCAGCATGGCCGAGCCAAGCACTGCACCCTTCATCATGTATCTCCGTGGATCTAGACCGCCCTCGTGGCTAAGAAACGCCGAGTACTGAAAACAGTTCAGCCGCCCCCCGCGGCGCGCCGCCGCTCCCGCAAGGCGCAAGCCCGGCGCCATCCTGACCGTGGACGGTGCGGTTCCGGACACCAAAATCGCCGTTTTCCCAGGTGAGAGCCCCTGCGTCGGCCCGCGTCTCCGCCTGTGGGCATCACGGAACCCTCGATGACGACGCGCCCGGTTCACGCCTTCTTGATCGCGCTCCTGGCGCTGGTCGCCCTCGGCCGCGGAGCCGCGGCGGCGCCGGCCGCCCCGGACCTCTGCCGCGCCGTCCAGGCGCAGGGCGAGAGCTTCACGGTCTGCACCGTCGACCTGCGGCGCCAGCGGGTGCGGCTGTTCTGGCTTCAGGAGGACGGCCGGCCCTACGGTGCCCTGGGGACCCTCGCCGAGAAGCAGGGCGGCCGCCTCGGCTTCGCGATGAATGCCGGCATGTACGACAAGGAGCAGGCGCCGGTGGGCCTCTACGTCGAGGACGGGCGCGAGATGAAGCACGTCTCGACCGCGGACGGGCCGGGCAACTTCCACCTCAAGCCCAACGGCGTGTTCTGGCTGAAGGGCGACAAGGCCGGCGTGCTCGACACCGGACATTATCTCCGGGCGAAGATCCGGCCCGACTTCGCGACCCAATCCGGCCCGATGCTGGTGATCGACGGCCAGATCCACCCGAAAATCTCGGCGGACGGGCCTAGCCAGAAGATCCGCAACGGCGTCGGGGTACAGGAGGACGGCCGCGTGGCGGTGTTCGCCATCTCCGAGCGCCCGGTGACGTTCGGGGCCTTCGCCCGCTTGTTCCGGGACGACCTCGGCTGCCGCAACGCCCTGTTCCTCGACGGAACGGTGTCCAGCCTCTACGCGCCGAATCTCGGCCGCTCCGACATCAGCCGGCCGCTGGGGCCGCTGGTCGGGGCGATGGCGCGCTGACGGCGCGCGCTCGGCATCCTGCGTCACCGCGGATCCGATCCCGGACCACATCACGGTACGCCCACGAGGCCCCACGTGGCCGGACACCGGCAGGCATGCGAGCCGGGGCCGTGAGGTCGATTGCCCGGCGGTCCGGAACCGCCGTCAGCGCTTGAACGCGCGCCCAACCCCGATATACTCAGACAAAATAAAGGGGGGCAACATGAGTCGGTCGAGGCTTTTCGGCAGCGTCGCAGCTGTGCTGATCGCGACGAGCTCGGCGGGGGCGCAAGTCCCGCAAACGATCCTGTACGGCGCGGCCTATTACGATGAGTATACGCCGGTGGATCGGGTCGACGAAGACGCCAGGCTGATGAAGGCGGCGGGCATCACCGTCGTCCGGATCGCCGAATCCACGTGGGGCACGTTGGAGCCTCAGCCAAACGTTTTCAATTTCACCCCGATCGACAGGACCCTCGCGGCGATGAACCGTGAAGGCATCAAGGTCATCATCGGCACGCCGACCTATGCCGTGCCGACGTGGTTGGCGCGTCAGCACCCCGACATCCTGCTGCAGCCGGGCGCCTACGGTCCGCGGCAGAATATGGACATCACCAATCCCCATTGTCGCGCAGCCGCCGAGCGCGTCATTGCGGCCCTGATCGCCCACGTGAAGGACGATCCGGCGGTCATCGGCTACCAGGTCGACAACGAGACCAAGTCGTTCGGAACCAGCGGCCCCAACGTCCAGGCCGCCTTCGTTGCGGCCCTGAAAAGAAAGTGGTCGAGCCTCGACGAGCTCAACAAGGCTTGGGGGCTCGACTACTGGAGCAACCGGATCAACAGCTGGGACGATTTCCCGTCGGTCAACGCGTCGATCAACGCCAGTTTGACGAACGCCTTCCAGGCTTTCCAGCGGGGGCTCGTGACCGACTTCCTCGCGTGGCAGGCTGATCTGGTCCGTCGTCACGCCCGTCCCGGCCAGTTCGTCACCCAGAATTTCGACCTCGACTGGCGCGGCTATTCCTACGGCATCCAGCCGGACGTCAACCATTGGGAAGCCGCCAAGGCGCTCGATGTGGCCGGCATCGACATCTATCATCCCAGCCAGGAGAAGCTGACCGGGACCGAGATCGCCTTCGGCGGCGACGTGGCCCGCTCGCTGCGCGGCGGCGAGAATTACCTGGTGATCGAGACTCAGGCGCAGGGATTCCCGGAATGGACGCCCTTTCCTGGCCAGCTTCGCCTGCAGGCCTTCAGCCACCTCGCCTCGGGTGCGAAGATGGTCGAGTACTGGCACTGGGCCACGACCACGAACGCGTTCGAGACCTACTGGCGCGGGCTGCTGACGCAGGACTACAAGCCCAACCCGGTCTACGACGAGGCGAAGACGATCGGCGCCGATCTCAAGCGGCTCGGGCCGAAGCTCGCCGACATGAAGAAGAAGAACCGCGTCGCCCTCTACGTCAGCAACGCCGCGTTGAGCGCCTTCGATTCGTTCAAGATCAACACGCACGACTTCAAGGCCAATGCCGATCGGAAGCCCGTCACCTACAACGAGGTGGTGCGAGGATTCTACGATGCGCTTTACCGGCAGAACATCGAGGTGGATCTGATCTCTCCGTCCTCCACGGTACCGCTCGATCAATACAAGCTGATCGTGGTGCCGGCGCTCTACGCGGCGAGCGATGCTGAGATCGCCAAGCTCAATGAATGCGCCAAGGCGGGCGCCCACGTGCTCTACAGCTTCAAGAACGGCTTCTCCGACGAGAACACGAAGGTGCGCTTCGCGGCGCAGCCGGGCGGGATCGCGCAGGCGGCAGGGGTGACCTATCAGCTGTTCACGGTTCCCGAGGGCGTATCCCTCGCCGGCGACCCGTTCGGCGTCGGCGCTGTCGACAACAAGGCCCGCTGGTGGATGGAGATGTTGACCCCGACCACGGCAACGGTGGTGGCGCGCTACCAGAGCCCGTCCTGGCCCGCCGCCGCCGCGGTGACGCGCAACAGCTGGGGCGCGGGCGAGGTCACCTATGTGGGCTTCATGCCGACAGATGCCCTGGCGGAGAAAATCCTGGCGGATGCGGCCACGCGCGCCGGGATCGACGTTCCCGCGGCGCACTGGCCGATCGTCGTTCGCGGGGGCACCCTGTCGAACGGGCATCCGGTTCGCTACGTGTTGAACTACTCCGCGGCGGCACGGGCCACGCCCGCGATGATGAACGGCACCGAACTCCTCGGCGGTCGGGCGGTCACGCGCGGCAAGCCGATCGACCTGCTGGCTTGGGGCGTCGCGATCCTCGAAGGCGAGTCCGCGGCGCCCTGATCGACCCGCGCTCGGCTTCGGAGCCGGGCGCGGTCTGATCGGGAGCGGCGCCAGAGCCGCTCCCGATCGCGCTGCAATCCGGGACGGCTCTCAGTCCTCGATGCAACGCGATCGCTTGCGCCGAACCGGTAACTACGTCAGCTGCGCGCGCTCTAGCGCTGCCCGAACGCCGTATCCTTGAACAGGTCCTTGTATTCCCGCGGCTGCGAGCGCCAGTACTGCTTCGGGGCGTGCACCTTGGCGCCGAGCTCGGCCGCCGCGTGCCAGGGCCAGCGAGGGTCGTACATTATGGCCCGGGCCAGCGAGATCGCGTCGGCCTTGCCCTCGGCCAGGATCGTCTCGGCCTGCTGCGCCTCAGTGATGAGGCCGACCGCGATGGTGGTCAGCCCGGTCTCGACCTTGATCCGCTCGGCATAGGGCACTTGGTAGCCCGGCCCGAGCTTGATCGCCTGCTTCGGCGAGACGCCACCCGTCGAGACGTGGAGCGCGGGTGAGCCGGCGCGCTTGAGCGCCTGTCCCAGGGCCACGGTCTCGTCGAGGTCCCAGCCGTCCTCGACCCAGTCGGTGGCCGAGACCCGCAGCCAGACCGGGCTGCCCGCCGGGACGACGTCGCGCACGGCATCGTAGACTTCGAGGGGGAAGCGCATCCGGTTCTCGAGGCTGCCGCCATAGGCATCGGTGCGCTTGTTGGCGATCGGCGACAGGAATTGGTGCAGCAGGTAGCCGTGGGCGCCGTGCAGCTCCACGGCCTCGATGCCCAGGCGCACGGCGCGCTTGGCGGTAGCCACGAACTGCTCGCGGACGCGCTTCAGGTCGGCGGCGTCGAGGGCGTGGGGCGGGACCTCGGCCTCGCCGTGCGCGACCGCCGAGGGCGCCTCCGTGCGCCAGCCATAGGCCTGCTCGGGCGGGATCTGCTGGCCGCCGGCCCAGGGCGCCTCGCTCGATGCCTTGCGGCCGGCATGGGCGATCTGGATGCAGATCGGGATCGGGGCGTATTCGCGCACCGCCTCGAGCACCCGGCCGAGCGCCCGCTCGCAGCCGTCATTGTAGAGGCCGAGGTCCCAGGCGGTGATCCGGGCCTCGGGCGAGACTGCGGTGGCCTCCAGGGTCAGCAGGCCGGCCCCCGACATCGCCAGCTGGCCGAGATGCATCATGTGCCAGTCTGTGGCCTCGCCGTCCCGGGCCGAATACTGGCACATCGGTGCGATCAGGATGCGGTTCTCGAGCGTGAGGGCGTCGAGGGTGAGCGGTTCGAACAGGCGGGCGGTCATGGGCGGCTCCGTTACGCGCCGGACCTATGTGGCGCAGGCGCGCGGCCGAGGCCAGCATCGGCATGTGCGCAAGCCCACTCGCCATGCGGCCACGGCACGGCCGCAAGGGAACCGACCACGCGTTCGGTAACTTCTGGCTGAATGACGGTCTGATACCGCCGATGCGAACCGCCTGAGGGGGCGAGATCGCGCGAGGTCCACGCCATGTTGCTCCCGAACCGTTCCACCCGATTTGCCGCCCTGGCCGCGGCTCCGTTCGCCCTGGCGGCGTTCCTGGCCGTCCCCGCCGATGCCCAGCCGGCGGCGTTCGGTAGCCCGAAGATCTTGATTCACGGCAACTATTGCGGCCCCGGCAACAACGCGCCGCTGCCGCCGATCGATGCCCTCGACGCCGCCTGCGCCCGCCACGACGCCTGCACGCCGGCAGGCGGTCTGCCGTCGCAGGCCTGCAACCTGCGCCTGCAGCACGACGCGGCGCTCGTCTCACGCGACCCGCGCCAGCCCGAGGATCTGCGGGCGCTGGCGGGCTTCGTCGCGGCAAGCGCGACGCTGATCCCCGCCGAGCCGGGCCCACGGCGCCTACCCGCCTCGGTCACGACCGCCACGATGCCGGGGGCCTATGCGCCGGCCCTGTCGCGGCCGGTCCCCTCGGCCGACCTCTCGGACGAGGCACCCGAGGGGGGTGAGGCCGACTGAACCTCGTCCCGCCCGGACGGTCAGGCTCGGCCACCCGCCTTGCGCGCATGGCCGAGGAAGAACCGGACCATCTCGGCGCTCGCATCCGGCCCGCGAGGCTCGGTGAACGAGCCGTCCGGGCTGCCGCCCGACCAAGCATGCCCGGCCCCGTGCAAGATCCAGTATTCCAGCTGGGTCCCGCCGGCGGCGTCCTTGCGGACCGTTCGGGTGTAGGCGACGCCCCCCGGGCTCGTGCCCCGGTCGACCGTCTCGGCGAGGCCCGTGGGCGCCATGGCCTGGGCGACCACCTGATCGCCGTTGGCCGGGTGCACGGTGCGATCGATGTCGCCGTGGAACACGATGGTCGGGACCGCCTGCCGGTTGCGGCCCGGGGCGCTGCCCTGCCCCTTCATGGCGGCGAAGGCCGAGGGAACGTCCCGGGCCGCGCCGCAGGCCAGGCCCGAATGGACGCCCACCGCCGCGAACAGGTCCGGATAGGTCGCCGCCAGGATCGCCGCCGTAGCGCCCCCGGCCGAGAGACCCGCAGCGTAGACCCGGTTCGGGTCGGCCGAGAACTCCTCCACCACCGCCCGGGCGATGCCGGCGAGCAGGGCCGGCTCTCCGGCGTCGCGGGTCTGGTCGCTGGTGGCGTACCAGTTCCAGCAGCGCTGCATGTTTGCCGACTGGGGTTGCTCCGGATAGGCGACCAGGAAGGTCTGCGCCTCGGCGAGGCGGTTCATCCGCGTCCCGGCGGCGAAGTCGTCCGGGTTCTGGGTGCAGCCGTGCAGCATCAGGAGGACGGGCAGCGCCTGGCCGGTGTAGCCGCTCGGCACGAACACCTTGTAGCGGCGGCTGCCCGCGGCGGCCGTGAAGGTTCTGTCCTCGAACCGGGCGCCGGCCGGCACGGTCGCGGTGGCGGGCCGTCCGGGCTGCACGGGGGCTCCCGCGAAGCCCTCCGCGAAACCGCCGGTGGGGAGTCCGCTCCGCGCGAGGCCGTCGCGCACGGTCCGCATCACCGCCGCGGCGATGTCGGCGGCGTGTGGGGGGACGTGTGGGGCGGCGTGGTCCGGCTCGGCACTCGGCTTGGGGGCCGTCCAGGCGTCGCCGGGGGCCTGCGGCGCCTCCATGTCGATGATCGGGGCGCCCCCGGTCGTCTCGGCCGGGCGCTCGCGCGCCTCGGCCCAGCGGGCGAAGGCGTCGGCCTGCTGGCTCTGGAACCGGCCCATGGCGGCCGTCATCCGGGCGGCTCGGGCCGCGCGCTTGCCCTCGGCCTCGGCCGAGCCGGGGGCTCCGAACCCGCCGAGCTTCATCTTGGACAGGTCGAAGTTCAAAAAGTCCAGCTTGGGGAAGTGCTTCATCGGGCCGTTCCTTGCGGGCGGGGTTCGGACACGGCCGGCGGCTGCGCCCGGCTGTGCGGTCGGGAAATTCTTCAGGCGATCCGGTCGGCCAGGGCGGCCTTGACCGCGGGGCTGGCCTGGAACGCCCCCAGCACCTCCACGGAGGCGATGGCGGCGCGCGCCAATTCGGGTGTGACGTCCGTCGCCACCGTGGCGAGGCCGAGGACCTGGATGTGCAGGGGCACGCCGGCATCCCGGGCGGCCTCCAGGGCGGCGCGGGAATAGTGTGAGACGCCCAGGCGCAGCTGGCGGCGGGCCACGGATTGGCGCACCGCCTCCTCCTGCCGGTCCAGCTGGTTGCGCACCGCGGTGCGGATGAAGTCGGCGCGGTTGGCGTAGAACCCATCGCGGACCATCAGGTCGACCCGGCCGAGATCGACGAAGCCCAGGTTGATCGTGATCTTCTCGCTATCCGGCACCTTGGGCCGGAGTTCCGGTACGGTGTCTGCCATCGCTTCGCCCTCTCCAGCCCATCCGGTTGGATGGTCTAGAGATGGTGAGCGGATGCCGCAGCGCAAGATACGGTCGCGACGCGTCTCGAAACGGTCGCGGTTTCAAAGGGTCGGCGGCCCGTTGCGTGTCCGGGGCGGAGCCCTGGTGTCCGGCTTCGCCCGAGTTCGGGGCTGCGCCCCCCGAACCCCGCCGAAGGGCCTCGGGCCCTTCGGGAGCCCGTATCGCGACGCATCATCAGTCCGCGCCGATCCCCCGTCCCTTCAGGCTGGCGCCGATCTCGTCGAGGACGGAGGCGTCGTCGATGGTCGCCGGCATCGTCCAGGGCTCGTGGTCGGCGATGCGCTTCATGGTGGCGCGCAGGATCTTGCCGGACCGGGTTTTCGGCAGGCGCGGCACGGTGAGCGCCAGCTTGAACGCAGCCACGGGCCCGATCTCGTCGCGCACCTTGGCGACCAACTCGCGCTCGATGTCCTCGGGCGCGCGGTCGACCCGGGCCTTGAGCACCACGAAGCCGCAGGGCACCTCGCCCTTCAGCGCGTCGCGGATGCCGATCACCGCGCATTCGGCGACATCGGGGTGGCCGGCCAGCACCGCCTCCATGCCGCCGGTGGACAGGCGATGGCCCGCGACGTTGATGATGTCGTCGGTCCGCCCGAGCACGGTGATGTAGCCGTCGGCGTCGATCACCCCGGCATCCGAGGTGTCGTAGTAGCCCGGGAAGGTGGCGAGGTAGCTCGACCGCATCCGCGCGTCCGAGCCCCACAGGGTCGGCAGGCAGCCGGGCGGCAGGGGCAGCCGGATCGCGATGGTGCCCATCGTGCCGGGCGGGACCGGCTTGCCGCCCTCGTCCAGGACCGCGACCGCGTAGCCCGGCATCGGCACGCAGGTGCTGCCGTGCTTCACCGGCAGGAGGCCGAGGCCCAGCGGATTGCCGGCGATCGGCCAGCCGGTCTCGGTCTGCCACCAATGGTCGATGACCGGGCGATCCAGCGCCCGCTCGGCCCAGGCGACCGAATCCGGGTCGGCCCGCTCCCCGGCCAGGAACAGGCTGCGGAAGGCGGACAGGTCGTAGTCGCCCACCAGCGCCCCGGCCGGATCCTCCTTCTTGATCGCGCGCAGGGCCGTCGGCGCCGTGAACAGACAGACTACGCCGTGCTCGGCGACCACCCGCCAGAACGCCCCGGCATCGGGCGTGCCCACCGGCTTGCCCTCGTACAGGACCGTGGTGCAGCCGTGCAGCAGCGGCGCGTAGACGATGTAGGAATGGCCGACCACCCAGCCGATGTCCGAGGCGCAGAAATAGGTCTCGCCGGGCCGGACGCCGTAGAGGTTCGGCATCGACCAGGCGAGCGCCACGAGGTAGCCGCCGGTATCCCGAACCACGCCCTTCGGCTTGCCGGTCGTCCCGGAGGTGTAGAGGACGTAGAGCGGGTCGGTGGCGGCCACCGGCACGCAGGCGGCGCGCTTGCCCGCCGCCTCGGCGGCCGCGACGGCCTCGGCCCAATCGTGGTCGCGGCCCGCGACGAGCGTCGCGGCGCATTGAGGACGCTGCAGGATCAGGCAGGCCTCGGGCTTGTGCCGGGAGGTGGCGATCGCGAGGTCCAGCAGCGGCTTGTAGGCGACCACCCGGTTCGGCTCCAGGCCGCAGGAGGCTGCCAGCACCACCTTGGGGGCCGCATCCTCGATCCGCACCGCCAGCTCGTTGGCCGCGAAGCCGCCGAACACCACCGAGTGCACGGCGCCCAGCCGGGCACAGGCCAGCATGCCGAACAGGGCCTCGGGCACCATCGGCATGTACAGGATCACCCGGTCGCCCTTGCCGACGCCGAGATCGGCCAGGACGGCCGCGAGCGTCGCCACCGCATCGCGCAACTCCCGGTAGCTGATGCTGCGCTTCGTGCCGGTGACGGGGGAATCGTACAGGATCGCCGCCTGCTCGGCCCGCGCCCCGTCGGCGTGGCGGTCCACCGCGTTGTGGCAGGCGTTGAGCGTCCCGTCCGGGAACCAGCGGCCGTAGGGCCCGGCGTCCGGCGCGAAGATCTGCTCGGGCGCGCGCGACCAGTCGAGCGCCCGGGCCGCCTCGCGCCAGAACGCCTCCGGGTCGCGGCGCGCCGCGTCATAGATCTCGGGATAGCGGCCCGGCAGGCTGGCGGTGGTCATGGGCGCGGCGTGTCCTCGGAGCCGCTCTCCGGCGGCATCCCGGGGAGATTAGCCGATTCTGATTTTTTTGCGCGCGCGAGCGGTCGTCCAAGTGGATGATAACGCGCTTATGGATCGCTACCGGGCTCCGCCGAAGAGCCGGTTCCTTACACCCAGGCCCCTGATCCTGATGTTCCGGAGCGAAGCGGAGGCCTCGAAGGAGGGTTCCAGGGATCGCGGCTGCATCTGGAGGGCGCCTTCGAGGCTCAGTGGCGCGGGCGCCTCGCGACGGGGTCTCGGTCGGAAGAGCGTAAAACACGCGTGCAGAGAACCGCCGCACCGGGCGGACCGATACGGCGGTTCTCATCTTGAAAGTATGTTCGTGGGACAGTCAGGCGTCGCTCAGTGCAACGTATCGTTGCCGGCTTGCAGCCTTTTGATCTCGTCTTTGAGAAGAAGTTTCCGTCGCTTCAGTTCGGCAATGTGGAGGTCGTTCGCAGAAGGCCTGTGGATCGCCTCGTGAATCTCGCGCTCGAGGGCTTCGTGCTTCCGGGCGAGTTGGCTCAAATGCGTCTGCAGCGACATGAGTCGAATCTCCTGTCATTGTTCCGACACATGGAGACTGGCACAGGATGCCGCACCTGTCGAAGCCTTTTCTCCGGCCAAGCCTCACGAATGCTTGCACGGCCGGCTTGTCCCGCGGCGGGGCGTAACGCATGCTCTTCGATCTGGAACGGTCTTCGATCCCGCGGGTGATGATGGCGGACGAGTCGGGTGAGAGCGCGCAGTCGGACCTCGAGGCCGAGCTGAGTCGGCTGCGCGAGGAGCACCGGGGCCTCGACGGCGCCATCGAGGCGCTGGAGCGCAGCGTCGCCGGGGATCAGCTTCAGATCCAGCGCTTGAAGAAGCGCAAGCTGACCCTGCGCGACCGGATCTACCATATCGAGGATGCCCTCACCCCCGATATCATCGCTTAGAGCGCGCCGCCGAAGTGGATGCCGGTTCGGGGTGAGCGAGCGCAGCGCGTCGCCCCGGAAGCCGGAAACCATCTTTCGGGACGGTCCACCGATGCCGGTGGACGCACTGGCCCGCCGCCTTGCCGCCGGGCCGCCTCGCCTGTAAGCGGCCTCTTTTGCCGGGACATACGATGGCGTCGCCTCCCGTCGCGATCATCATGGGCAGTCAGTCCGACTGGGCGACCATGCGGCACGCCGCCGAGACGCTCGATGCGCTCGCGGTGCCGTACGACGCCCGGATCGTGTCGGCCCACCGCACCCCGGACCGGCTCGTGGCCTTCGCCAAGGGCGCGGTGGCGGACGGGTTCAAGGTCGTGATCGCCGGTGCCGGCGGGGCCGCGCACCTGCCCGGCATGGCGGCCGCGATGACCCGCCTGCCGGTCTTCGGCGTTCCTGTGGAATCGAAGGCCCTGTCCGGCCAGGACAGCCTGCTGTCGATCGTCCAGATGCCGGCCGGCATTCCCGTCGGGACGCTGGCGATCGGCCGGGCGGGCGCGGTCAACGCGGCGCTGCTGGCGGCCGCGGTGCTGGCGCTCGGCGATCCGGGCCTGGCGGAGCGGCTCGAGGCGTGGCGCGCGGCCCAGACCGCGTCGGTGGCCGAGCGGCCGGTGACGGAAACGCATTCGTGACGGACACACCCCTGAAGCCCGGCTCCACCCTCGGCATCGTCGGCGGCGGACAGCTCGGGCGCATGATCGCGCTCGCGGCGGCCGCTTACGGCCTGAAGGTGCACGTCTACGCGCCCGATCAGGACAGCCCCGCCTTCGACGTCTGCGCCCGGACGACCTGCGCGGCCTACGACGACCCGCAAGCGCTCGCCGCCTTCGCGCGCAGCGTCGACGCGGTGACCTACGAGTTCGAGAACATCCCGCGCGCCACCGCCGACATCCTGGCTCGGCACGCACCCCTGCACCCGAACGCCGAAGCTTTGGCTACAACCCAGGATCGCCTCAGCGAAAAGGAATTCATCAACCGGCTCGGAATTCCGACCGCCCCGTTCCAGGCGGTCGACACGCCCGATGACCTCGACCGGGCGATCGCGGCGCTCGGCCTTCCGGCGGTGCTCAAGACCCGCCGGTTCGGCTACGACGGCAAGGGTCAGCGCATCCTGCGCGAGCGCGCCGAGGGCGACCGCAACGCGCTGTTCGCCGAGTTCGGCGGCGCGCCGCTGATCCTGGAGGGCTTCGTGCCGTTCGAGCGCGAGGTCTCGGTGGTCGCCGCCCGCGGCCGTGACGGCGGCTTCGCGGCCTTCGACCTGTGCGAGAACGAGCACCGCGACCACATCCTGGCGCTGACCCGGGTGCCGGCCCCCGGCCTGACGCCCGAGACCGCCCGCGCCGCCCTCGACATCGCCAAGCGGATCGCCGATGCGCTGGACTATGTCGGCGTGCTCGCCGTCGAGATGTTCCTGGTGCGCCAGGACGGAGCCGAGCGGCTGGTGGTCAACGAGATCGCGCCGCGGGTCCACAATTCCGGGCACTGGACCATCGAGGGGGCGACGACCTCGCAATTCGCCCAGCATGTCCGCGCGGTGTGCGGCTGGCCGCTCGGCGACTCGGCCCGGATCGGCGGGTTGCCGGTGGAGATGCGCAACCTGATCGGCGCCCAGGCCGACGATTGGTCGGGCCTGCTGGCCGAGCCCGGCGCCCACCTGCACCTCTACGGCAAGGGCGAGGCCCGGCCCGGCCGCAAGATGGGCCACGTCACCCGGCTGGGATCCGTTCCGATCCCCTGATCGAGCCCGGTTCTGCGGCTTCGGGAACACACCGGACCGGCCGCACGCGTGCCGGAGGCCGCCCCCGGACGCCTGCGCGCCGTCGAGCCATACCTTCGCCACATCCCGCCGCTTCCACCACATCGTGGGCGGTCACGGAACCGCGCGCCTTTAAGCCGGCATTCACCGCGATGCGCGACGGTGCCTCGGAGACGAGGGGCGCGGCGCGGGCCGGGCGACGGGACAATCGGGGGCGGGGTGCGCGCGCGAAGGCGGGCCGCGCCCCGGGGAGAGTGGGGCGATGATCGTACGCAACGGGCTGGCACACAAGATCGCGCTGATCGGCGCGGCCACGCTCTCGGCCGCGGCCCTTGCGGGCTGTGAAACCGTCGGCAGCGCCGCCGGCCCGCGGCAATACGCGGTGGTGGAGACCGACACCACCGGCGCCACCAACGTCAACATCGCGTCGCTGACCGAGGTGATCCAGCGCAACCCGAACGACGCTGCCGCCTACAACACCCGCGGCGCCGCCTATGCCCGGGCCGGCCAGTTCAACGACGCCATCGCCGACTTCACAAAGGCGATCCAGATCGACCCGAATTCGGGTTCGGCCTACAACAACCGCGCGCTGGCCGAGCGTCAGGTCGGCCGCGACGCCGCCGCGCTGCAGGATTTCAGCAAGGCGATCAGCATCGACCCGAATTACGGGCCGGCCTATATCGGCCGCGCCAACGTCGAGCGCGCCCAGGGCAACGTCGACCAGGCCCTGTCCGACCTCAACGTCGCGATCCGGCTGATGCCCGAATCGGCCGAGGCCTACCATGCCCGCGGCCTGGTCCGGCAGAAGCAGGGACAGGACACCCAGGCGATCGCCGACTTCGACGCCGCGATCGACCGCAACCCGTTCGTGTCCGCGCCGTACGCGGCCCGCGGCCAGAGCCTGATCGCCACCAACCAGTACCCGAAGGCGATCGAGGACTACAACGCGGCGCTCAACGTCAACAACAAGGACGCCACCTCCTGGGCCTATCGCGGCCTCGCCTACGAGAAGTCGGGCCAGCGCAAGGAGGCGCTCGAGAATTACCAGCGCGCCGCCGTGATCGAACCCAACAACGCCGTCGCCCGCGCCGGCCTCGGCCGCGTGCAGGGCGGCGTGGGCTCGCTGTTCAACTGATCTCGCAGACGACCGAGACGGTCCAGGCCGGCGCCCTCCCCTCGGCATGAGCGGAGGGCGTTCGTGTATGGCGTGGCGCGCGCCGGAACGTTCGAGCGCATGAGCCTCTCTGGCTCCACGGTCATTCCGGGGCCGCGAAGCGGAACCCGGAACCCGGAAACTCGACTCGAGCAGGACCCGGCACTGTCGGCGGCTCTCGATTGCCGCCGCGGGCGGCCCCTTCGGGTCCAGGCTCCCCTGCGGCGCCCCGGAATGACGGTGTACGTCCGTTTCTCACGCCGCCAGCAGGCCGTTCTCCCCTTGCGTGATCCGGCGCAGGTGGTGGGCGGTGTCGCCGAGCTGGTACTCGATCATGGCGAGCCGCTTGAAGTGGTGGGCGCCGATATACTCGAGCGTCATGCCGATGCCGCCGTGGAGCTGCACCGCCTCCTGGCCGACGAACCGGCAGGCCTTGTTGATCTGCACCTTCACGGCCGCCAGCGCCGCCGCGCGCGCGGCCGGATCCTCCGCCTCCACCATCATGGCGGCGTAGAGGGCCATCGAGCGCGCCTGTTCGAGCTGGATCAGCATGTCCACGGCCCGGTGCTGGAGGGCCTGGAACGAGCCGACGCTGACCCCGAACTGCGTGCGGGTCTTGAGATACGCCACCGTGAGCTTGTGGAGCGCGTCCATCGATCCGACCGCCTCGGCGGCGAGCGCCGCGATCCCGTGCTCGGCCACCCGTTCCAGCAGCGGCAGGCCGCCCTCGGGATCGCCGAGCGCAGCGTCGGCCGGCAGCGCGACGTCCGAGAACGACACCTCCGCGGCCCGGCCGCCATCCTGGGTCGGGTAGGCCTCGATCGCGACCCCCGGGGCGTCCGCCGGCACCAGGAACAGGCCGATCCCATGCGGGTCGCGCCGCTCCCCGGAGACCCGGGCCGACACCACCATCAGCCCGGCCGCGTCGGCGTTGGGCACCACGCTCTTGGCCCCGCTCAGGACGAAGTTTTCGCCCGAGCGACGGGCCGTGGTCGCCACGTCGTGGAGGTCGTAGCGTGACTGGCGCTCGGTGTGGGCCAGGGTCAGCCGCAGGCTGCCGTCGATCACGTCGGGCAGGATCCTCTCCTTCTGCGCCGCGCTTCCGCCGAGCCGGAGCGCCGTCGCGCCGAGCACGAGGCTCGCGAACAGCGGCTCGACCACGAGGTTGCGCCCCACCGCCTCCATGACCAGCATGGTTTCGACCGGGCCGCCGGCCAGCCCGCCCTCATCCTCGGAGAAGGGCAGGCCGGTGACGCCGAGTTCGGTAAACGCCGCCCAGCCCGCCTCGGGGAAGCCCAGGGGCGCCTTCAGCCGGGCCTGCCGGCTCTCCAGCGACGGATACAGGTCCGCCGCCATCCGCTCGACGCTGTCGCGCAGGAGCGACTGGTCCTCGTTCAGGTCGAAATCCATGGTGGTGTCCTCTCGCGGAAGGTCACGGGCGCCGCGTTCATCCCACCCACACCCTCATCCTGAAGTGCCAGAGCGCAGCGGAGGCCTCGAAGGAGCCCTCCAGCCAGCCCCGCGACCCCTGGAGTTCTCCTTCGAGGCGGCTTCGCCGCACCTCAGGATGAGGGGGTCGGGTGG